>WAJZ01000109.1 GCA_015523575.1 Candidatus Hestiella acidicharens
ACAAGGGGGCTGTTTCATAGATAGCAATAAATGAAACATTTAATATTTTCCAAAGATAGTCATGATTATGGGGTAGCTCTGAAGATGTGGGGAGTTCTCCTTTCCCAGAAAGCCAGCTAATGAAAATGGGAGGCTGAAAGGTTATCCATTACGATTATTTCAAAAGTTTCAAAAGTAGCGGATAACCAGAACGGCTAGGAACCTATTGTGCCTTTTAATAGGGCATAGCTTCTCAACACCATATAAAAAAGGAAGAAATATTAGCTTTAAATTCCTAAACCATAACAAAAGCATTCAGGTGGAAGGCTTGGGTAAGGTAAGAACGCTTGCAATAAAAAGATTGGCAAGGAAACTTGTTGAAGAGCATGGGGACTTATTTACGGAGAACTTTGAGGTCAATAAGAAAGTTATAAACAGCATAGTTTCTTATAGATCAAAAAAGCTAAGGAATCAACTGGCTGGGTATGTAACAAACCTCATCAGGCTCTATAGTAAAAAGCAGAAGATATTAGAAGAAAATACAGGCACCTCCACTTGACGTTGCCTTGGAGAGGAACCCAGCTTGCCAACGGTGAGGATAAGGCTACTAGCTGCACTAAAAGAAAACGCAGACAACAAGGGTATTATTGAAATAGAGGCGTGTAGCTGGAGGAATGCCCTAAAAAAGCTCGTTGCCAGGTATCCAAAGCTTGCAACTGCTATAAGTAGCAATGGAGATCCTAATCCAGGCTTTATGGTGTTTGTAGATGGCGTCGATTATAGGCTTAAGGAAGGTGAAGAGGAAGCTAGGGAGATCTATATCCTCCCAATAAACCATGGTGGAATAGAAGTTATGATGCTCTCTTGGAGCGACATAGAGAAGAGCGTTGAAGATATAGCCACAAAGATAAGTGAATCTGGCTTTGAACCCGATGCAATAATATCAATACTGAGAGGTGGCGTCATCCCTGCAAGGCTCCTAGCCGATAGGCTAGAGATAACTAACATAGGCACTATTGAGGTTAAGCTTTACATATCGGCTGGGCGAAAAGGAGAAAAGCCCTACATAAGGCAACCCTTAACGCTACCAATTAAAGACAAAAGGGTGTTGCTCGTAGACGATGTTAGCGATTCTGGGCTAACCCTAGAATTTGCCCTCCAGGCAATCTCCCTATACATGCCCGTGGAAGTCAAGACTGCTACGCTCTATATGAAACCTTGGACTAGGCTTGTCCCAGACTACTATGCAGAAGAAGTTGACAAGTGGGTGGTTTTTCCTTGGGAGAGAAAGGAATTTGAAAAAGAAGCAAAGTCAATTCCAGGCCTAGTAATAAGGAACTCTGAATAAAAAAAAGAAAGCTCCAGCCTCTGTATACATCTTCTTTGCTAAATGGTTTAGTCATAATGACTGATTCATAAGGACCGATAAGGGCAGAAAATATCTTGTTGGTTAGATGAAGCACTTGAAGAAATGGGCTACTATTGATATAAATAGCTTGGAAACCAAATAGCAATGTGGCGGGGCAAAGTGGAAACGTGCGAGATGTGCGGGATGCCCATAAAGGGAAAGCCCTATAAAGCGATTGTTGATGGTGCAGAGATGATACTTTGCCAAAGGTGCTACAACAAGCTAATAAAGAGCGGGAGGGCCACCCCTGTCTATGAGAGAAAGGTGGTTCAAGTTAAGAAAAAAGTTGAGAGGTTTGAGGGCCAGCTAGAACTTCAAGAGGGCTTTGGAGAAATAATAAAGAAAGGGAGGGAATCTAGGGGCTGGACACAACAGACCTTAGCACAGAAGCTGAGGATAAGTGAGTCGATGCTAAAGAAGATAGAGCAGGAAAAAATGAAACCCTCGATAAACCTCGCAAAGAAGATAGAGCAGCTCCTCAAAGTAAGAATACTACAGCCGGTTGAATACGAAGAAATGGAAGAAGGTTCATTCCATGATAAGGTAACATTTGGAGATGTTGTGGTAATAAGAAGGGATGAAGACTAGTTGGAGTCTGAGGAGAAGGAAAGGGCACTCTTGCTGTTGTCAAAGAATTTTCTGAACCATTATAATGAAGCGGTGGCATTAGCGGAAACAGCTGGCTATGAAATTGTCGAAGCAAAAAAGCTAAGAAGAGAGAAAAAGATAGGGAAGGGTAAGATAAACGAGATAAAGAGGGCGGTTGAAGAAGGGAAAATAACCTCGATCATATACTATGGCGATATACAACCCTCTTCCCTTTTTAAGCTGGAAAAAGAAACGAGAACCAAGATAATTGATAGGGTTATGCTAATCTTAGATATATTTGCCCTTCACGCTGGTAGCAAAGAGGCAATGCTGCAAATAGAGATGGCTAAGATAAAGCATGAACTACCATTTATGAGGGAATACATAAGGAGGAGCAAGATGGGCGAACTTGTAGGCTTCTTGGGTCCTGGAAATTATGGTATAGATGCATATAGGAAACAACAGACCTCAAGGCTATCAAGGATCAAAGAAGCACTTGAAGAAATAAGAAGGAGGGAGCATGAGAGGGCCATGAGGAGGAAGATGCTTGGCATGACAATAGCCTCCATAGTTGGTTATGCTTCTGCAGGCAAAACATCGCTCTTTAACGCCATTACAAACGAGAACAAAAAAGTTGGTAAAGAATACTTCACGACACTATATCCGAAACATAAAATGGTGGTCTATAGGGATAAAAAAGTGCTCTTTGTAGATACAGTTGGTTTTATAAGGGAAGTACCACCAGAAGTCGTAGAGGCCTTCTACTCTACACTAGAGGAGGTTTCTCTTTCTGACGTAATAGTGTTTGTTGTAGACATGAGTGAGGATGCAGAGGTAATCAATGAAAAAATAATTGCTGGGGGTGAAATACTAAGAAAACTAAACGCTAGTAGCAGACCGATAATTTTTGCACTAAACAAGGTAGACATGGTCGACAATAATACAATAGAGAAAAAGCTCGATGCCATCAAGAAAATATCATTAAAAATAAAACCTGATGCTGAGATGGTTATGGTATCAGCAACAAATAAAATAGGTATTGAAAAAGTGCTCGAAAAGGTTATGAGCCTTGCAGGGAGAGAGGTTGGAAAACGGGAGATTAGAAGCGTTAGCAACGCCTTATGAGAAGGTATATGTCTTGAGGCTTGGTCACAGGCCAGAGAGGGATAAAAGGATCACAACCCATGTTGCATTAGTCGCAAGGGCCTTTGGAGCTAATGGATTTGTTTTAGAAGGGGTTTGCGATAAAAGGGTTAGAGAATCCTTAGAAAAGGCCTCTAAAAAGTGGGGAGGGAAGATAGATTTTTTCTGTAGCAACAATGGGAAAGAGTACGTTACGAAGTGGAAGGAAGAAGGGGGCGAGGTGATAAACCTAACGATGTATGGCCTAAACGTCGATGACGTAGTAGGTAAAATATCATCTTCGCCTAGGCAGAAGCTGATAGTGGTTGGTGGCGAAAAAGTTGAGAGGTTCTACTATGATAATTCTGACTATAACGTCTCCATAGGCTGGCAACCACATAGTGAGGTGGCAGCCCTTGCTGTCTTTTTAGATAGACTATATAAGGGTAGGGAGCTACTATTATATTATACGGACGCAAGCTTCAAAATAATACCTGCGGAGAGGGGAAAGATCGTTGAAAGGTGAATGGAATGAAAAGGAGGACAACAAAAAATACATAGAGCAGCTAAGGGAATATGTAAGGCTCCTCGCAATGAAGGCAGAAGCTGATGAAAAAATGGCCTCTGAAATCCTTGAGATTCTCTTAAAAACTGATCCTGAGAGGGGGATAAGTGATGAGGAAATAGAAGGCATCACAGGCTATAGACAGAGTGATGTTAGGAAGGTGCTGAGGGTCTTATATAATGCAAAGCTTTCAACATATAAAAGGGGGAAACATCCGGAAAGTGAGGCAACGAGGTATTATTGGTACATAGATATGAAATCGGTGAGCCTAGCCATAGTTAAAAGGAAGAAGTCTGTTCTCGAAAAACTCAAATCAAGGCTTGAATATGAGAAAAGCCATGAATTCTATAAATGCCCAAAGGATAATACTAGGTATACCTTCGATGATGCCTTTGAATATGACTTTACCTGCCCAAAATGTGGAAGCCTCCTAGAGCCTGATGATAATTCAAGCTACATTAAAGTGTTGGAGGAGAGGATAGCAAGGCTTGAAGAGGAGATAAAATCTGATGAAAAGAAGGTATTTGGTTCTTGACGCATTTTCCGGTGCAGGGGGCTTTTCCAGAGGCTTTGAAGACGGAGGGTTTGAGGTAGCCGTTGCAATAGAAAATGACCCCCCGGTTTCGAAAACATATAAGGCGAACTTCCCCGATGCATACTTAATAGCAGATGATGTCAAGAAGGTTAATTATAGAATCATAAAGGAGATAAGCGGCTACTCCCCCGGAGACTTCGACGTTGTAATAGCAAGCCCCCCTTGCGAACCTTTTACGCAGGCAAACAAGAATAGGAAGAAGCTACCAATAGACAGGCTGTACTCGGACCCCATAGGTCAATTGTATCTGCATGCAATAAGGATTATAGGTGAACTTAAGCCCAAGTATTTTCTCATAGAAAACGTTCCGGGAATACTTTACGAAGACATAAAAAGTTCTATAGAGAAAGAAATTAAGAGGATTGGCTACAATATGGCTTTCTTTAACGTGCTCCACTCGGAGGACTACGGGGTTCCTAGCAGAAGGGTTAGGGTTTTTGTTTCTAACGTTAAAATAGAGCCAAGTAAAGAGAAGAAACAGGTGGTGGCTGACTCACTAAGAGATTTACCAGAGCCTGGATCTTATTGGCCCCCAAACCATGAAGCGCCGCTAAGCATCAGCAAGAAGCTCCAAAAAAGGATTTCAAAAGTGAAATGGGGGGATTCCCTCATAGAGTTTAAGGGAGCTGAAAACAGAAGGTTCAAAAACCTCATAAGGTTAAACCCATATAAAATAGCGCCAACGGTCATGGGATCTTCGAGGTTCATCCATCCATTCCAAGATAGAGTACTAACGGTTAGGGAGCAAGCAAGGCTTATGGGTTTTCCTGACCATCACATATTTTTGGGTGGAAAAGACAAGCAATACAACATGATAGGAGAAGCCGTTCCTCCCCCCTTAGCTAAGGTGATAGCAACTTTCTTGTTGAAAGTTATTGTAAACTCCCCGGTTAACATTGAACAGGTTAAAGACTAGGCTAAACAGGTTAAAAAAGGCTATATACAACCTAATACCACGGTGAAGATATTTGTCCCTTAGTGACTCAAACAATAAAATAAATGAAAAACTCAATAGTGAAGAGGAAATAAGCTACCTCAGGGAGAGGGTAAGGTACCTTACCCAACTCAGGATCTCATTAGAAAGGGACCTAGAATACTACAAACAGGAGCTGTCTAAGCTTTTAGAAACGCCGTACATAGAGGCCATGCTACTAGAGGTACTTGACAAGGATAGGGCGATAGTTAAAAGCTCAACAGGTCCAAACCTCGTCGTTAAAATAGGTTCAAATGTTGACATAAAGAAATTGAGACCTGGGGTTTCCGTTGCGCTAAACAATAAGGGTTCAACAATAGTAGAGATACTTCCAAATATCTACGATCCGTTTGTTGAAGCGATGGAAATTGATGAAAGGCCTCAACTTTCCTTTAAGGATGTGGGCGGTTTAGAGAGCCAGATAAGGGAGATATATGAAGTCGTTGGCCTACCTATACTCAATCCAAAACTGTTTAAAGATATAGGGATAGACCCGCCACATGGAGTGTTGCTCTATGGACCGCCAGGAACAGGGAAAACTCTCCTGGCTAGGGCCCTTGCTGGTGAGGTCAAGGCGAACTTTATAAGGATTGTTAGTAGCCAGTTTGTCAATAAGTTCATAGGGGAGGGTGCAAGGATTGTTAGAGAGGTATTTAGGCTAGCGAGGGAAAGAAAACCTTCGATAGTCTTCATAGATGAGATAGATGCGATAGGTTCTAGAAGGATGGAAATGGGTACGAGTGGTGATAGAGAAGTACAGAGGACCCTGCTCCAGCTCCTCGCAGAAATAGATGGATTTGACCCGTTAGATACTGTTAAAATAATAGCTGCCACAAATAGGATAGACCTCCTAGACCCCGCGTTGTTGAGACCAGGGAGGTTTGACAGGATAATAGAGGTTCCGTTACCCAATAAAGATGGGAGGAAGGAGATATTAGAGATATATGTAAAAAAGATGAGAACCAAGGACTTTGATATAGAATATATAGCGGAGATAACAGAAGGCCTTTCTGGTGCAGAGATAAAGGCAATAGCTACCGAGGCTGGTTTCTTTGCGATAAGGCAGAAATCAAAGTATGTGACAATGGAACATTTTCTGAAAGCCGTAGATAAAGTGAAGAAAAGGTTGGAGAGGAAAAAGCAGATTTTTGGTATGCAGATGTAAGATTTTATTTTATTACATCCATTACAAATACTACTACAAGTTATAGAAAAGTTGCCTTTTTTGCAGCATTTTGTTTTAAAAACATAGCACAGTAATACAAAATACATTATACAAACAGTAATAT
>WAJZ01000110.1 GCA_015523575.1 Candidatus Hestiella acidicharens
ATCTAACATTTATTCTGTGAAAATAATATTACCCCGCTGTTGTACAAAGCCTATGGGATGGTGGAAAGAACCATACTTAGGCTTGTCAAAAAAGGCATCGTAAAGGAAGGAATAGAAAAAATAGAGGCAGGAAAAGGAACTTTGTTAGATGAGGGCACTTTTTCTATAAAAAGCTATGAGCTCCGCGTAGAGTACCTCCTCCTACAAGAAATGGGCTATTCCGAAGTCTACGAGTATAACGGAGAAGTTACCTTTTCATACAGGCCATGGAATAAGTATTGCAAGTGGCACAATGGTCCCATAGAAGAGGCTGATGATCCTAGAAAAAGGCTTTACTGCCCTGTGGCCGCAGATGGTTTTTGCAGAAAGCATAAGAGTAGCGAGAGGGCACTCTATGACTTCTGCCTGTCTTATAGAGGGGAGAAGGCGTTAGAGGCTTGTAGAGAGGTAGACAAGAGGGTAAAGGGCGAATACATAGTTTACCTCCTAGACCATGGTGAGAAAAAACCGAAGGTAGGTACTACTAGGAAGTTCAGGCTTGTGGAAAGGATAGCAGAGCAGCCCCATATAGTCGCCGCTGGCGTTTATGTTACTGATAGCATCTATAGAGCAAGGCTCATGGAGATCAATATTGCAAAAACGGGGCTTGCTAGCGAGCTTTGGAGGCACAAGTGGATCTCGGCTGATCTTTACACCTCTATAATAAGGTTCAGGAAATCTCTTGAAGCCATTAAAAAAGAGCTAGGGTTAAGCAATGATATACAGATGTTCAGGGTCAAGAAACCCATAAGCGCTACGCCACTTAAGGAAGAAAAGGTAGAAGGGGAGGAGTTTAGTATAATGAATTCTTGGGGAGGCTATGTAATGTTGAAGAAAGATGGTAGGATCATTATATATCCAGAAAAGCAGATTCTCAACACAGATGCTCTCTTGGTGAAAAAGCTTAAATTATAGGCGTTCTTATTATGAACTGGTGGTGCTTTTGGAGTTTACCGTTGTAATACCAGCCGGCGGAGAAGGTTCTAGGTTCAGGCCCTACACAGACATCGTGCCAAAGCCTATGATACCGCTGGGAGAGGATGAAAGGCCAATACTAGATTATATAGTTAGGCACTTAGCTAAGAAAGGTTCAAAAAGGATAGTACTCCTCGTAAACTACAAGTGGAGGTACATAAAGAACTATTTTAATGATGGGAGTAGGTATAACATTATGCTAGACTATAGCGTCGATGACGGCACTTATAGCAATACTGGCGGTTCCCTTCTTAAAGCGTATAAGGAGGGTTTAATAAAAGGCGACGTAATCCTTATATGGTATGGAGACATTATAGCAAACCTAGATCCCGTGGAACTCATAGGTTTTCACCAAAGAGAAGGGGCAGATGCTGTGCTGGTTATTGCTGATAGGTACCAAATACCAGTAGGACTTGCAGAAGTTGATAATGAGAAAAATGTAAAGAGGCTTAGAGAAAAGCCTTGGCTGAACATAATGGTTACCATAGGTGTTCTGACACTTAAGCCTTCAGTTCTAGATGGGATAGAGGGAAAACTAGGTACTAAATTCGACTTAATGGGCGACCTCATACCCCATATGATAGAAAGCGGCAAAAAAGTAAAGAGCTTCCTCTACAGCTGCGAGTGGCTAGATGTTGGAAGCCTGGAGAGGTATAAGAAAATAGACTCTTCCTTATTAAACAAGGTTATTCGTTGACAAGCACCAAGCCTTCCTTTACAATTATAAGATCGCCATCCTTTATTGTCTTCAAATCCTTTATGCTTATTCCATCGACGAGTGGAATTCCTGAAAGTACACAACCAGCAACTATTATTGGTTCTGAAGATGACATAATTATTGCTTTCGGCGAGACGTTATTCATCTTCAATGCATATATTATATATGAACCCACCGTGCTCCCTCTAGGTTTGTAAGAAACCAAGATCTTATCCCTTAGGCTCCTTCCGTCAAAGAGCATTCCTGTTTCAGGATCAACGTCTCCATAGAAGCTTATCTCATTTACAACAACAGCTTCTCCCTCAGCAAAACCCTTAACCAACGCCCTACCTTTGAAGGCTACCATTTCTCTATCACGTCCTTCAACTCCCTTATTGAAAGCAGGGAGACCTTTATACCCCTCTTGCTCAAGTAATATAAGGACTTGTAGCTGTTTGTTGCTACCCTTAAGCCCTTGTACCCAAAGGGGCTCACAACCAAGCAAGTATCCCCAATAAGCCTCACCCCATGGCTCCTCAGGATCCCTATCGTCTCCTTACCTAGCCTAGCTATAGTGTCCCTAGAGGTAGTTACGACTATCTTTCCATCAAATTTCCTCTTCGTTGCCTTTAGTTGCGAAGCTATTACCCTTAAGTCATCAACGCCAGCGTGGGGACAACCAAAGTATATTAAGTCTGGTCTCTCCTTTATGCCCAGCTCTTCTCTCCTGCTCTCGATTTCCTTCCTATATACCATTTCCTTCTTCAATTCCCCTTTTTTTACTCTGCCTCTAGTTATCCCATTTATGTAGACCATTGCTATGTTTCCGGCAGCTCCTAGCGCAGCCAAGAACTCTCTTAATGAGATTTCATCAAGGTCTATATCAAGGTACGGCGGATTTATACCTTCATGTATGCTGGCAATTATTTCTCCCAATACGCCGTAGTCCGCTTCATCCATATTGCTTTTATTGTCTAAAACGTATTCTACTCTGGGAACCCTGTTTTCCTCTAAATGCAAACCATAGTAATAAGTTTTCCCAGTAATGGCTGCCATAAGAGACATAGGCCCCCCTTCCCTGTTGGTTTTTAGACCCAAGACTGTGTTTGCGTAGAGAACGGCGTTTGATTCCCCCCAAGCAACGCTTGTGCCCTCCTTTATTGAAGTAACTTGCGGGAGGTAATAGGGGGTGCATGAAAGGGTTAGGTCTGCCCCCATCGCCTTGAGCGACGTTAATATATTATATTGATGTCTTACATAGCCTTCATCTATTGTCGCGTAAGGTATTGATGAAGGGTCTTCAAGGTCAAAGCCTATTGGATTGACCGTGGTCTTAACGGAAAACCTTACGCCTGAATCAGCAAAGCTTTTTATTAATTCTTCTCCATGCCTACCAATGTTTCTATACGAGACTCCAGAGATGTGTGCATGCTCTATATTTACAAGCCTTTCTGCTCCAAGCGATTCGCCTACCTTTACTATAACTTCTAAGGCCTTTGCCTTGGCCCAGCCCTCTTCGCCACCTAAAATCCTTTCCTCTTCCTTCGTTAAATACATGTCCTCTACCCCTAGTACCACCAATTTTCAGCTACCTTGAGTTCCTTCACCATATATCTCTTATTCGAACTAGCCTTACATTTCTTTACAAATATGCAACCATGTTCGCAGAAGGATCTTGGGCAGCCTTCGTTGCATGAAAGACAACTTGGTTTTTCCTCTGTACAGCAATTCCTGCCAAAGCTCCAAAATATGTCATCTAAGATGAAGGGATCGATCCCGGAGAACTGCGAGAGAAGCCTATAGGCCTCTCTGGCTTCATACCTTATTAAAGCATCTTCATCCTTAGAGAAGCTTAAACCTAATGCCATCCTCTCAAGCGTAGCTTCATCCGCAGTTAGCATACCTATCCTGAAGGCTACCCTAACCAAATGATTGTCTATAGGAAGCTGCTTGTTATACGGGTCGTTTATCTTTAACACCGATCTCCTCTCCAAGAACTTGGCCAGCAGGAAAGCCTTCTTCTCAACAGGATCTTGGTATGCCTTAAAAACCTTCAGCAGGTCTATAAAACCATCATTGGTACCCTTCCTGAGAAAGCCTTGCGATTCTACTATAATATCAAAGGGGTCCGAGTAGAGCTTGGTGAGCTTTATCCCTAAATCTCTTAACAAGGACGTCCTTATCCTAATGTCATCTGGATAAATCCTTTTTCCCCTACTCTCTACAGAAAGCCATGACCTAACGTCTTCCTCCTTTATAGAAGATAGTTTTTCTGGATAAAAGAATGATGGATCATCTTTAAACTTTATGGAACCGAGCCTATATAATACTTCGGAGCCCCTTAAGTGCTTTCCTTCGATAACGCCTTCAATTTCTTTTCCTCTATGGATCAACCTGTGATCCATGGAGACCATAACAAGGAAATACATAAATATGTCTCTTTTTGATGAGTTCTGAGGGGGGTAGTAGTCTTCATCGTCAAACGTATCTACGCTATATTTTAAGTTGCTAAGCACTAAGGAAACCTCTCTTATCCTTTCCTCATCTATCCCTATCATATGCCCTCTTGTAAGTAAGCGTTGGGAAGGGATAAAAGCTGAAAATAATTTTAGGTTGTATGCAATCAGAGTAGGTGGAGTTGGGAATGGAGGAATGGATGCTAGAAGCCTCTGAAATAATGGAAAGGGCAAGGAATTTGAGTAAGGAAGAGAAGATAGCATTTAAGTACTTCATGGAGTGCATCTCTGTCGGTGACATAAGGGCCTTTTCCGACCTCCTAAGGAAAGGAATAAAGAGGCCCGAAGAAGTAGTCTCTTCCCTCTTAGACAAAAGGCTCATAGAAAGGGGATTTAACTGCTTTAACATACCATACCCCTTAAGGATTTACATTTTAAGGAAAGGAGTTCCAAACTTAGACTAAAGGCTTTATATTGTTAGTTTTATCTTCAATTACTGAGGTTGACATGAAAAAAGCATACCACATAGTAGCTAAAAGGGTACCGGAATCCGTGATCCTTACAGGAGATCCTGAGAGGGCGAGGCTACTCTCCGGCCTCTTAGATAGAAAGAAATTAATAAACAAGGCAAGGGGGCTCTATGTATACAAGGGATATTACAAAGACCTCGAAGTTGCCATATCGGTTCATGGTATTGGTGGGCCAAGCACTGCCATAACCCTAGAGGAGCTCATAAGGCTTGGTGGGAAGAGGTTCATTAGGATTGGGAGCGCTGGAAGCCTTAGAGAAGATTTAAAACCAGGAGAGATAGTTGTGCCAAGCGGCGTTGGTTATTTTAACAACTCATCCTTGGGTATGTATGTAAAGGATTTTTGCTTTCCTGCATCCCCAAACCTAGACCTTACAGTAGGTATTGAAAGACACCTAAAGGAAAAGGGGTACCCTTTTGTTAGGGGCCCTATTTTTTCAAGCGACTCTTTCTATGCAGAAGAAAAATACATTGATAGGCTAAGGAAAGCAGGTTTTATAGCCGTGGAGATGGAGTGCTCGACAATATTAGTCTTGTCCCAAATGAGGGGAGCTAGGTCTTCTTGTTTGCTTTTAGTATCTAATTATGCGCACAAAAAAGAAGGGATTGAATTAAGTGAAAAGTTCTTGGAAATGGGTACCATAGCCTTGGATACCCTTATTGAAACAAAAAACTAGTCTATTGCTGATTTTAGGCCGATGTAATAGAAGACTAATGCGCCTATTACAGTTATTGCCGATCCTTCATAGAAGCTTACAACGTTTAGTGCACCAACGCTACCTATATATGACATTAGCGTCAGGAAGGCTATCCCCCCTATATACCAGAGAGAGTTTTTGAAGTTCTCCTTTACCCTATAAATGGCGGAGAACACTATGCTTAGTATAGCAAGCAATATTACTGAGTAAGGCACGCATGGCCATCCACTCCAGTAAACTATAAGGAATGCAAATATTATGGCAAGAGGCGCTATTATCTTGTACCCAGGTATAATAGGCTTTATCTTACCCTTGGCTATGAGTGCTTCCATCGCTACAGGGTTCGTTATAAAACCTATGTAGCCTGCGACTACAGCATCTACTATCAAACCATAGATAGTAGGCAAGGGAGCCGAAAGGTATGCAATTATAGAACCTATAGCGACGACAACTATTAAGGCCCATAGTGGTATATGGTGCTTGCTCAGCGTTTTTATTTTGCTCGAAACATAGCCAGACCTACCCATTGCAAACAAAACCCTTGTGCCTGCGCCCAAATAAATGTAACCGGTAACAAATGGGCCTATCAAACCGACTATACCAGTTAATACAAGCAAGGGGATGAAATTCCTCGTTCCAGCTATATCAATAAATGGGTTTCCAGGTAGGCTTGAGAGCGAGGCCCAATTCCCTATTGAAAGGCCTAGGCCTTTCCAGTCTATCGATGACACAAATGCTATTGCAAAGCCTATGTAAATGAGGGTTTGCGCCAATACTGTATATACTATTGCCTTACCAAGGTCCCTTGGATCTTTAGCTTCCTCAGCGTAGTCTGGTATGACCCTTATACCACCAAATGCAAACATTGCTAAGGGCACGGCAGAGAAGATGCCTGCGAATCCAAAAGGGGCAAAGCCTCCGTAAGAAGTGAAGTTCTTGTAGTGGAAGAAGAATATGATAAAGCCAAACATCACTGCTAGGTAAAATGCTAGCTTTATAATGCCTAAGCCCATCGTAGACCTGCCGAAGAACTTAATTGAATAATAGTTGAAGGGAACAAAGATCAGCATTATTATTACAGCTAATATAGCCCCAATTGTTGTAGGAACGCCTGTACTTCCAATTAAAACGAAGTGATGGGGTGCCGAAAAGTAGTTTATCCCTTCCACAACAGCCAAAGCCTCTATAGGGGATATGAAAAGGTACCAAACAAAATCGGCAAAGGCATTTATTATGTTTGTTATCCTTCCATGTGAATAGAGGGAATACCTAGAAGGTCCTCCGGCCTCGGGATAGTTTATTGCAAGCTGAACGTAGGTAAGGCCTACAAAGAAGTAAAAAATTCCTCCTAGTATCCATGAAATTATTATCGCTGGGCCTGCATGTGCTGCCATTCCTGTAGATGCGAAAAGCACCCCTGTTCCAATCGCACCAACCGTTCCCATAATGAAAAGGTTTACAAGAGAGAGCTCCTTTTTCAGCGAGCTTTTCTCCATTTACACTACCCGCGCTAACTGCTAATTAATTGTTTTTAAAGTTTTTATAATAAATATATATAATAAAATAAAGGCATAAATTAAGAAAAGTTGGACAATATATTTTAAGCATTTACTATATTATAAATTGTTGCCAACAAGGGAATAAAAATGTTAAGAAGCTTAAAAAAGAAGGCATTAATATTTACTTCGCTAGGCCACTTCCTAAACGACAGCTTCCTCGTCACGTTTTCTATACTCATAACATATTATATAGAAATGGGACTCTCCCCCCTTTTCTTAGGTTTAATGGGTGCTATAATAAACATAGTCTCAGGCCTCTTTAGCATGTGGGTCGGTAGGGAAGCTGACAGGATAGGTAATCACGATAAGCTCATGCTTATCGGTTTTTTAATTATAGCCATTTCCCTATTCCTTTTTGGCCTAACGTTTGTGTATAAGTTCCTGTGGCTAATAGCGATCTCTTCAATACTCCTTGGCGTGGGCCTATCATTCTACCACCCCCTTGGTGGTTCCATTCTCCAGTTTACTTATGGAAGTGATTCCCCTAAGGCCCTTGGCATAAACGGCTCATTAGGCAGCACCGGAAGGGCTTTGTTCCCCATTGTGCTAGTATTTCTAATAGAATACCTAGGAGGTTTCGTGGCCCTAACAATAATAGCTGCTTACACGCTGGTACTCTCATCAATAATCTATAATGGTATCAGGCCAATAAAGACTAAAACCTATAGTCAAACCCAACAAAAAGAGCGAGCAGTAAGCTTTTCATCATTTTATTATGTATTGATACCACTAACTGTTATTGTTTTCATAAGGTCGATGTTTGTGATGGGAGTCCAGACCTTTGTTCCAACATACCTTTCGGAAATCTTTAATTCAAGGGTAATTATGGGTATAGTGTTAACAGTTTCATATGCAACTGCAATATTCGGTCAACCTTTCTTTGGCAGGATAACGACTAGTATGGGCGGGAGAAGGGTTGTTTTTATAACAACAATATTTTCTACAATATTTTACATAATATTCATTATAGCAAGGAATTGGATTGTCGTATCAGTAATATTCGCTGCCTTCTCTTTTTTCGCGTTTAGTAACTTCCCCGTTTTACTAGGCTATGTGTCGCAAATAGTTGATGCCGACGTTATGGCAAGGGCAAACTCGCTAGTATGGGGCATTGGCAATACCATTGGAGGTGCGCTAGGAATACTCCTTGGAGGGTATGTATTTCAGGCCTTCAATCTTAAGACCTCAATGCTGTCCTTCGTTATAATAGCGCTGATTTCTTCCTTCCTACTTCCAATAATACCTTCGAAAACTAAGAAACGACGAGCACATCAGAAGCCATAGACTTGCCTGCAACCTTGTGGGTTACGCTACCCAATATAAGCCTCTCGAACCTTGACATCCTTCTCCTTCCCAACACAATCAAGTCACAATTATAGGCCTCTGCATAGTTTATTATATTTTCTGCAGGATCGCCAGTCAAAACGTTGTACCTTACCTTGATGCCTCTAGAGGAAAGGTCTTTTGCTATTTTCTCTAGTCTCTTCAAGGAAGTTTCTCTCATAGCCGTTGTGTTTATTACATCAGGGCTCACGATCTCCCCAATTATTATGGAGGCTGGGGGGATGACGGTTATTATGCATATCTCAGAGTCAAATACCTTTGCCATCTCAACCGCTCTTGATAATGCCCTTTCACTGCCATCCGAGCCATCATAGCCTACGAGAATTTTTTTATACATTTAAACACCTATTTAATTA
>WAJZ01000111.1 GCA_015523575.1 Candidatus Hestiella acidicharens
AGTTCATAGTTGATGGGGTAATAATACTTAAGGCAAGGATAATCAAGGGGAAGATATATAGATACATGGAGATAAGGAAGATGAGGGGGAATGAAGTAAAGTATGGTGAGATACCGTTTATAATAGGGGTGCCAGAAGTGATAAACATAAGGGTTCCCCAAGATGTGAAGGGGTTGCCCTCTGGAATAAATCCAAGTAAAGGCTTTATAAAGGTTGCAATGGGGGATAGGGAGGTTTCCTTTGCAAGGGGCACGCAGAACCTTTTTGCAGTAGATCCTAGAATAGACTCCTTACCTATTATATCATCCCTCATACTCCCCACAATACTCAAGGAAAGGCTAACGATTCACTATAGGAGCTACCTCCACGGGGAGAAGACAATAAGGGACTACCTCTCTAAGTGCTTTAATGACAAAGAAGAATACGCAGAGGGCCTCAAGAACTTCTTTATAAGGAATGTAAACCCTACGTCGCAGACAATAATAAGCTTGGAACTCTTAATTGGCTCATGGGAAGAGCTTGAGAAGCCTGATGTTATAATAGTTGAGGGTAGCGGCAACTACATAGAGCTAGTATCTGATATTGAAAGCTATAGGCAGGAGCAGTATAATGATCTAATAAGGAGGGCTCTACATAACATAACTGGGTTTTATTTTATTCATACAAAGATGAAGAAATTGACTAGCATACCTCTTATTAATCATTATGATAACGTGTTCTATATAACCCTAAACAAAAGGGGAGATATAATAATAAAACCCTTCAAAATCCACCTAAAGCCAGTTCCTATAGATCCGATAGTAGTAGAGAGGGAAAAAATAGAGTCCTGCTTCATGGAATGATAGCAGATAATATTGCCTTTTCACTGTGCAACCTGTTCTCTGCTTGGTCGAACACGACCGACCAAGGCCCTTCTATTACATCTTCAGATACCTCCTCCCCTCTATGAGCTGGCAAGCAGTGCATGAATATTGCTCTCTTACTAGCCCTTTCCATTATTTTAGCGTTTACTTGATATGGCATGAGTACTTTCTTCTTCTCCTCAGCTATTTCTTCTTGACCCATGCTGACGAAAACATCTGTATATATAACATCTGCGCCGTCTGCAGCCTCTCCAATATCTTCTGTAAGTACTATCTTTGAGTTGCTTATCTCTGCAAATTCCTTTGCCTTACCCAAGACGTATTCGTTTGGCCTCATCTTCCTGGGCGAAGCTAGGTAGAAGTCTGCGCCGAGCTGAGATGAAACGATCATTAGGCTGTTCACAACGTTGTCGCTTCCATCGCCTATGAACGCTATCTTTATCCCCTTTATTCTTCCCTTTTTCTCATAAATTGTCATATAATCGGCTATTGCCTGCATTGGATGCGAGAGGTCGCTCAAGGCGTTTATTACCGGCACTGAAGAATACTTCGATAGTTCCATAAGGTCAGTATGCTTTCTAACCCTAGCCACAATACCGCTGGTAAACCTAGATAGAACCCTTGCGGTGTCTTTAATAGGCTCTCCCCTGCCTAGTTGTAGCTCATTCCAGTTTAACACAACTGGTTGGGCTCCAAGCTGATAAGCGGCTACCTCAAGGCTTACCCTCGTCCTTGTAGAGGGTTTCTCGAAAACCATCGCGATGCTCCTACCACTAAGCACATTTAATACTTTTTCGCCAGCATAGTACCTAGCCTTCATCTCAAGTCCAAGGTTTATTAAGAAGGATACCTGTTCAGGGGAAAAATCTGCAAGGCAAAGCATGTCTTTGCCCCTTATATCATTTAGTGACACCATAATCACCATTAAGTATTTAGAGGTGAAGGTATAAAAAAATTTAGGAGGGAACGTGGAAGTATTAAAGGTAGACATGAACTGTCCAAGGATGGAGGCAATAGATAGGGTTTCAAGGGTAATAAAAAGTGGAGGGCTTGTGGTAATACCCACGGATACAGTCTATGGTATTATTGCTGATCCATTCAACGAAGAAGCCGTAAAGAGGGTCTATAGCGTAAAGGAGAGAGACGAAAGAAAGCCTTTACCTATTTTGCTGGCTGAGAGTCATCATGCCTTCCTCCTAGTAGAACCTGGAGAACTATTTTGGAGCCTTGCAATGAGGTTTTGGCCCGGCCAGCTAACCATAGTTGAGAAGGGCTCCAAGGAGATTCCCAGGCACCTTTCCTCATGGCATGAGATTGGTTTAAGGCTCCCAGACTGTAGGTTCTGCAGGCTAATTGCCTCTAGGATCGGTGGCGCGATAATAGGGACAAGCGCTAATATCTCTGGAAAGGAAAGTCCTAGAAGCTTTGAGGAGGCATTTACGATGCTTAGCGATAGGGTTGATCTCTACGTAGACGGTGGAGAATTTGGAAAGGGAATCCCCAGTACTGTTGTCAGCGTTGTAGGCGGAAGCCTTAAAATCCTAAGAAGGGGGTACATAAGTGAAGAGGAACTAAGGCGTGCTAGGGATGATTATAGAGCCTAACGAAGATCAGCTAAAAACAATAAAGACACTACTAAGCTACCAGTTTGATGAGAAGGTGGCAAAATCATTTATAGCGCAACCCCTAATGATAGGGGTGAGGAACGGAAAGATAAGGTATATATATTTAGAGGGTAAGAGGATTATGACGCTGAGGCCGACAGACTTTTGCTTCACAATAAGCGTAGAGGCTGGCAAGATAATTTTAGGTAGCTCGGAGCCGCCTAAATACAGGGTAGAGGTAAGGGAAGACGTGGAATACAAAGGGGATGTAATGGGTATAGATGTGATTTCATCAGACCCTACAATAAGGCCTGGCGATGAAGTAGTTATAGTGGGTAAGGGAGATAAAATATTGGGTGTAGGAAAAGCAAAGGTTCCTGGGTTTATGATGAATTCTATGGGCCCAGGAGAGGTCGTTAGAATTAGAGAAAAGGTGGATAGAAATGGATAAGGTAAATAT
>WAJZ01000112.1 GCA_015523575.1 Candidatus Hestiella acidicharens
CCTCTATATGGTATTTTCGCTATTTTTGTAACTTTGGTGACCATACCCCGTAAACCTCATCTTTGTTAGCGGTTCATTAAGGGCTACGCTAATGAATATTGCTTGACCTGCTTTACTGGAAGTTAAGCATAGCCTCAAGCCCTTAATGGTAACCTTACTTTCATTAGCGCAAGAAAAGGGAGGTTTATCATTTTTCTTCTTATTAGCTTTTCCCAAGCATTTAAAATTCCCTAGCGCTGTCAAACTAAATACTCAAATAAGCAGGGAGTTTATCTGCTTCCTTTAAGCAAAGGGAAGAAAATATTATGATTAGTGACGACAGAAAAGAGAGGAGTCCTATTCCATTTATTATGCTTCTAGTTCCAATTAATATCGCAATCGAAGGGGAGAACCCTCCAATTAACCTACCAAATAAAAAGACTATGTTAGATGCAGACGCCCTTACATCTTCGCTATAGTTTTCGCTAACCCACACACCTTCATACGCAAATAGGCCTGAGGAGATGTAGAGTAATAGCATCGATGCTATGAGGTTTATTTCTGCATAATGCAAAAGCGCTAGTAATAGACCCCCAACTAGGCCTATTAAGGAAAGGATGATGGTTGTCTTTTTTCTTCCTAATATATCAGAAGCATATCCAGAAGACAAAAAAGATGCAAAACCTACAATTGACATGATAGTGACAAGCCAACTTTTATTAGCACTTCCTAGTGCCGCAGGTGCAATACTTAGTAGCGGAACAACTAGCATAAAGGAGGCTGTTATTATAATTGAAAGGAGGAGGGTTTTCTTTGCATACCCTCCTTTAAAAATGCTTCTGATATCGCTTTTTCCTTCCTTAGGCTTGAGGGTTTCTTTAATTGCTAGCGATGAAGGTAACCCAAGCACTAGGCTTAAGACTCCTACGAACAAGAAGATGGACTTCCAGCTATGTATAAATACATAGGTGAGGGAGTCAATGCCAAACGCAACGTAGTATAATCCCTGAACTAGTCCGCCAAAAAGTCCTGTCTGAGAGCTTAAGCTTTCGACTATAAGTGGATAGGCAACACCGTTCTCTGCGTTCACGCCAAAGCCAACGAAGAACCACGCTATGTATATATCTATCAACGACCTAGAAAAGGACGCGATGATAGCTGAAGCCGAGAAAATAATAACTGAAATAACGGTTAGCATTTTTCTGCCAAATCTATCTGCAAGCCTACCTACAACAACGCCTCCTATTGCCCCGCCTATAAAGTCTATTGGAAATACTAAGCTTACTACTGAGATAGGGCTATCGAAGGCTAGGGCAAGTTCTTTCAGTACCATTGATATGGAAAGGATCGTATACGCTGAAAGCGTGAAAGGTATCAGGATTCCTATGACATTGATTGCTCTTTTCTCATCTATCAATCCTTCGCCTCACTTAGTGGGAAGGCTATCAAGAATAAAAAGGTTCTAGGAAGGCTTTATTTACGATATGGATTCCACAGCATGTTATGGCAGCTTAAACGCTTCTTAAAATAAAGAGAATAGCTTATCTATGAAGTTTCTAGCTGAAAACTGACTGAAAACTAAGCAATTAATTTACTTAATGCTCTCTCCAATCTTTTTTAGAAAATCTTCGTTCGGTTCACCCGTTTTTCTCTTAGTAGAGATTTTGCTGTTATGTTTTCCCTCACAGATAAACTCAGGCCTATCGGAAAGAAGCAGCGCGCAATATGGGCAGAGCCTAAGGATGTTTTTCTTTTTCACTTTACAGGTGATGGTGGGTAACCTCCTCTTGCATAAGTCGCAGTATTCCCACATTAACGTAGATGGCATGATTCAGCACCACTATATAAGCCCTTTCTTCTTTTTCTCCTCGGTTATTGCGTATATACCAACTATCCTTCTTAAGTTTCCATCATTATCGCACGGACCTTCTACTAACCCAACAAAGTCCCCCTCTTTATAATCCCTTGTAGAAACCATCCCGTTGCAGTCTTCTACTGTAACGAACTTTGGTCTCTTCTGCATGTATGAAATCCTTTTCAGTTCATTGGCCTGTCTTATTGTGAGCAGCACCACCACAATTAAAACTATAAATAGGAGGATCGCTTGATAAGCAAAGCCTTGACCGCTAAAGGGGTTCACTGCCCGACACCAGCTGTATTTCCTATTCCAGCAATGAAAACGGTTTCTCCAGGCTTACTCTCTTCTTCTATTATTCTCTTAACCCTTTCAACAGCCTTATCTATACCATCTAGTATCTTTTTGTTCATACCCATTATAGCCTCATCCATACCC
>WAJZ01000113.1 GCA_015523575.1 Candidatus Hestiella acidicharens
ATCGGGCTATTGGCATCGATCGGATTTTCAATAATGGTTGGAATATCTTCCTATCATATTGCCCTATACACAGGTGGTGGTGGATATAAGAATTCCTACATAAGTGACGAGGTCTATTATGTAGACTCAGCAAGGCGAATACTGGTACATGTGTTTGGTTATAGTGGGCACCTCTACCCATATAGTGGAGAAACAAATCCGAACTATTACAACTTTGAGCATCCTCCTCTTGCAAAGTATATAATTGGTTTATCAATGGCCCTTATCGGAGATAAACCAATAAACTGGAGGATTCCCAGCATAATCATGGCTTCGTTAATCCCTCTAATAATTTACCTTGGCTTATCATGGAACAGAGGATATAAATGGATCTCCCTAGGGGTCTTTGCAGCATTGGCCGCCTCTTCTGATAAAATACTAATAACGATGGGATCCCTAGCAATGCTGGATATCTATCCTGCATTCTTTTTAGCAATAGCCATAGTTCTTGCATCTAGAAAGAAGTTACTCCTTTCAGCTCTTTTTGTCGGGTTAGCATCCTCAGCTAAAGAAACAGGACTCTTCGGTTTCTTAGCGCTAGTTTTTCTTTCATTTTCACTATATGCAAACAAGAAAGTTGCCATGAAGAAAGTAGGCGAAATTATCCTCATTATAATAGGGGTCATATTCATAGTATATACCCCCTTGTTTATACATTTTGGCTTTCTACAAGTATTACATGAAACAATTAATGGCTACAAGTGGGATCTACAGAGCAGACCACCAGGACCACCAACGAGCAACCCTAGTGGTTGGATAATTAATGCTAATCCATTTATCCTTTCTTATTCACCCTTATTGCCTGCAGAAACATCGTCGATTATAGAAGTACCGGCGATGGTGTCAGCATTCTCCATATTTATATCCTGCATACTATATAAAAGAAAACATTGTGTTAATGCCGGTAGTATATTTTATGTTTTCATATTTATTGGATTCTGGCTGGTTTATCTAGCAGGAAACCACACACTATATAGCTTCTATTCTGTTATATTTACACCTGCAGCAGCAGTATCTTTAGCTGAGGGAGTTAATTTAGTAATAGGCGATTCAAATGGACCGGTTAAAATTAATAATAATGCAGTTTAGGCGCAGGAGCTTGCCGGAAGAAAACATCTTTACCGCCTTATCCTTATTGAAAGGTTCTAAAGGCATACCACTCTTCAGTGAGAATTGGATTTCAAATAGGCCAATAAATATTGATGACTACTATCACTATGTAGAGAAAATAGGCAACAAAATAGAATCAGATGTTCTTGCAGGTGTACAATATGTAAACGAAAATGGTATAATCAAGTCAATAGGGCTAGCCTATATAAATGGAAGGGTGGTTAGATCTTGTGAAAAAATAAATCCATCAAAGGCTGTCTACGAAAGAAAATTTCTTAAAAGTGGAATATATATAAAACCAGTAACGATTAATGGATGGAAAATAGGTTGTGTCGCTTGTGTAGATATATTCTATCCTGAGATTTCTAGGATACATGCCATAAATGATGCAAATATAATTTATAACCCAGCAAGCATACCACTAGATGGCCTTAACCTTTGGCATTCAGTACTCTCTACTAGGGCTTCAGAAAACATCGTTTTTTCTGTTGGAGTAAACAATACAAGAACAGCTTATCCTGATGGAAGAATAACATCTGGCCATAGCATAGCTTTTAATCCTCATGGAGACCTTATTTTGACGTCAGGAGATCAAGATGTGGCCTTACCAATAATTCTAGATGATAAGTACTTTGACTATGTGGAAAGGAGATGGGCATTTAAAGAGGATCTAAAAAATAAATACTCAAAATATTACAAAAACTTAATTACTAGTTTAACGAACAAAAATCATAGCATACATACGAAAGCTACTTTCTAATGATTTGCAATAAATAACTTTTAGCCAGAGCGAAGCAGTAGCCGTTAATTAAAAATATTGAACACAACTAGTAGCTATTCATTTTTGACCTGGAAAAAAAGGAGGTTACTTTTTAAAAGAAGCTAAGAACTTCCTTAAAAAAACTTTTGAACCGGCGACACATATAGTTTAAGAAAAAACATGAAAAGAAAGGTTCGCAGGTATTGATCATGATGACAAGATCCTTAAGAATAGCTGAATAAACGGTAAGAATATTAAAGTTCTTACCTCCACAGATACTATGGTGAAAGTTAGTGTCTGAAGGAGAAAGGAATGTCATAAGGAAAGAATTCAAAGGAGAAGCAAAAATAGGAAAAACTATGAAGAACTTTGCTTCAATCTCCTTAAAACCAGAAGACCTCTCAAGCCCTATAGCATTCCAAATGGCCATATCAAGGCTCTACGAATCCCTTATGAAGGTTTTTGAATCAGGAGGTCCCGAATCAACGTATATAGCCGAAGTTAGAATAACAGATGATATTGGTAACCAAGTGTCATTAGCCATAGACCTAGGGAGCAGCATACCCCCATTCTCTTCAGAAAAGGTCAAGGCTGAGGTTAAGGTAACATTATATGAAGAATAAAACATAAACTAAGGCCTATTTTCTAAAGCCAACCATACGACTTCCTAAATTAGTTATAATTAATTTTTAATAATAAATTATAAAACATAAAGGGTATATAAAAAGTTATCCTAGATGTTTAGCTAATTGTTTTATAATATTAAAAAC
>WAJZ01000114.1 GCA_015523575.1 Candidatus Hestiella acidicharens
AAATTCCTCTACTGTTATATATGGGGTTTTTCCAAACTCTGTCATATTTGCAAGTAAAGGGGTATTGCCTAGCTCCTTTGCAACATACCTAAATTCATCTATACTTGATAGTGCCTCTGGAAATATTATATCGGCCCCAGCCTCTACATATAACTTCGCTCTTTCAATAGCACTTTCCAATCCTTCAACTGCCTTTGCATCCGTCCTTGCAATAATTAAGGCGTCCTTTCTAGCCTCAACAGCTGACCTTATTTTTTTCACCATCTCTCCAGGAGGTATCGTCTTTTTACCTGAGAGATGGCCACATTTCTTTGGCATTAGCTGGTCTTCTATCTGTATCGCTGCGGCTCCAGCCTCTTCTAGTTCCTTAACTGTTCTATACACATTTAACGGCTCTCCAAAACCAGTATCTGAATCGACTATCAGGGGAATGTTTGCTACGCCAGTAATCCTCCTAGTGGCTTCATATAATTCAGTAAATGTTATTAATCCTAAGTCAGGCATTGCTAGGCTTCCTGTAAGAGCTGCTCCAGAAAGGTACGCAGCTTCAAACCCAAGCTTTTCCACAAGCAATGCAGAAATTGGATTAAAAACCCCAGGAACAACAACTATATCTTCCTTTATAATCAGATCCTTTAAGGCCTCGCCCGGATTGTTTAACCTTCTTTTATACAGGAATGACATCATACCACACCTATTTATTAAACGACATAATTGCATTAATAAGCATTAAATCGGAAAAACTTATAACAGAACGTAACGCCATTATATTAATGGGTGATTAGGCATGGGAGGTAGGCAAAAGTCAACTCTATTTAGTATGGGGAGAAAGGAGGAGGAAAATAAAGGGAAAAAGAAGTGAGCTGTTTTAGATGGCCTCCCCTAAAAAGGAAAAAGAAAATTGTAACCCTAATACCTTCTAGTGTATTGTCCGTTGATAGTAGTCTTTTAGAAAAGACGTATAAAGCCGGATATCTTTCCAGAACCCTAGCTCTTTATAGGATTGATGAGGTTATAATTTATAGTGATGCTAATTCTACAAACTTCGATGCCAAGTTCCTAGAATTGATATTAAAATACCAAGTAACTCCACCGCATATAAAAAAGAAGTTGTTCAAAAAAAGTAGATTATTAAGGTATGCTGGTTTGTTACCCCCTGTTAGGCTACCTAACCACGATCCGCCAAAAGAGGCTAGAGTCGGATATATATTGGATGGAATCATAGAAAATTGCCGAGAAGGCATCTGTCACGTTTTTCTAGGAAAGCTTAGTGAAGGTATACTAAGGATAGATGGAAATATAAGCGAAGGAAAGATAGTAACTGTTAAAATCCATAAAATAGCAGGAGATAAGATATATTTAAAGAAATCTGATTGGAAAGACATATACACCGGATATAAAGTAAGGAGATCTAAGGGAGTGGAAGAAATTACTTTAAGATTGAGTAGGGATGGATACCTAGTGATAGGAACAAGCAGGTTGGGTTCGTGCATCACCAAGGATTTAATAAATGAAATTGAAAGCAAACTAACTAAGAAAAAAGGGATAGCCCTTGTGATAGGTGGACCATATAAGGGTATAGATATAAATAAAGGAACATATGATTACGTCTTAAATACTGTTATTAACCAGGGAACAATTACTGTTAGAAGCGAAGAAGCCCTCATCTCAACCCTCTCAATACTAAACCTGTTTACTAACTAGTTTCAAATTTAGAAAAAATAAGCTGATTTTAAAGGGTTAAATGATTTAAAGCTTTATACTCTAGGAAGACAGTTATAAGATCGGGTATGAATAAGAATCCGGGATCTGAACCGAAAGGGTATGTGGAAAAAAGCTGCATGACCCCATGGTGAGCCTAAATGGAGAAAATTGCTTTAGTGACTGGTGGTGATAGAGGTATAGGAAGAGCTATAGCGGTTAAGCTGGCCTCTATAGGTAATTATGTAATCATTAACTATAGAAAAAGGGAGGAAAAAGCAAGAGAGACCCTAGGAATATTGAAGGCTAATGGCTGGGATGGAGAGATAATCAAGGCAGATATATCAAATAAAGCAGATGTGGAAAACATGGTTAGGAAGATAAAGGAGAGTACAGATGGAGTCGATATATTAGTAAACAACGCTGGTGTTGGGTTTGCATCTAGGTTTATTGATATAGATTATGATTCATGGCAAAGGCAGATACAAACTAACCTCACTGGAAGCTTTTACGTAACAAAACTCTTGGTTGAAGACATGATTAAGAAAAGGTGGGGTAGAATAATATTTATTAGTAGCATAGCAGGCATACATGGAGTTATGTTCCTTTCAGCATACAGCGCTTCAAAAGCGGGAATAATTGGCTTGGCTAAATCTTTGGCAATAGAACTAGCTGAATTTAGCATAACAGTAAACGTTGTTGCTCCAGGTTTTGTCGGAACCAAGCTAGGAAGTAGCTATTTCAATTGGCTAGAATCGATAGGCTACAAAAAACCACTAGAATCCTACCTTTCATACGTTCCCAGTCATAGGCTTGCAGAGGAAGAGGAAATAGCAAACATAGTTGGATTTCTTTCATCAAATGAGAGTAGTGGAATTACTGGACAAGTCATCGCTGTCGATGCAGGCTCCTCTCTTATATCTGGTTTTGTTAAGAAATAAATCAAAATATCAACTGTTTATTTAACTTTATTGTAGGGTATCCTTCTGACCCATCCGCACTCTTTGCATCTAATCACCAAGTAACTCATCTTTCCTTGGGACCTCAACCTTATTGTGCATGTAAACCCTGGCACGAGAGCTACATGGCAATTTTTACATATACCCCTTTTTATGGCCCTCGGTATCTTAATCTTATTCCTCAAAGAGAGCCTGAGTATTAGCTCATTTATTTGCCTTGAATACTCTATATCCCCCTCCTTCACCTTCTCCTTTGAGATGTTAAAAAGCCTTTCCATCCTTTGAACTACAAGGTCATTAAACCTAACCTTCTTGCGTAGCTCAGACCTGCTTCTCCTCAATTCTCCTCAACTGCCTTTTGTACATTTCCATTAACTCTTCTTCAGTAGTTATATCTTCAGGACCTTTATCATCCCTCCATCTTAAGAACCTTGGAAACCTAATCGAAAGACCGGCACCTTCCCTAATCTTATTAAAGCAACAACTGTGAAGAGGTGAAAGTGTAAGCTCCGCCCCTATTATTTCAGCCACCCTAACTGGCTCGAACCAGAGATCTGGTTCTATATTAGAGTCCACCCTTGGGTGTCGGCGCTCAATAATAAATGGTTTAAAGAGGTCATACATTTTATCAAGATCCTCATCAGTAAACCCACTTCCGACTTTACAAACGGTTCTAAATACATCTAGCTCCCTATCATAGGCAGCGAACAGCAGCGTTCCTACCTTTCCGCCCCTCCTACCCCTTCCATAGAATCCGCCTACAGCTACTAGATCAACTGTATCTGTCATCTCACTCTTATAATCCCTTTTAAGTTTAATCCAAAGCCAACCCCTGACACCAGCCCTATAAACACTCTCGCCATGCAATGCCTTAACCATTACCCCTTCTGCACCTTCTGCTATTGCCTCCAAGAAAAACTCCCATAATTTGTCAGGGTTTTCCACTTCTATATACTTAGCTATGTTTATTCTCTCGTCTTCTTGGGAAACTTCCTCTAACACCTTTCTTCTATATGGTAGGGGCTTGTTTGTCAAATCATTGTCTTCTACTAATAAGGCATCAAATAGAAACACTTTTACAGGTATTTCCTTCACCATCCTATGAACATCATATTTTCTCCTCCTATGCATGAGCTCTTGAAACGGCCTCAGTTCACCAGTATCAGGATCATATGCTACTATTTCCCCTTCGAGGATTGCCTTTTTTGCCTTTATGTTCCTTTTTATATATTCGACAACATCGGGATACATATTTGTTATATTTTCTAACCTCCTTGAATAAATTTTGATGGTTTCACCATCTTTATGAAACTGTCCCCTCTCACCGTCGTATTTATATTCCACAAAACCCTTCCCACCTATTTTTTCAAGTATCTCTTTAGGGTCACTTAACCTCTCAGCCAGCATCGGCCTTATTGGAATCCCTATTTCTGGCTTTATGTCCTTGACTGATTCTATGCCCTCATTAGCAACTATAGATGCAATCTCACCTAGATCAGCCCTTAAGTTATAGGCCCTTTCAACAACCTCTCTATAATTAACGCTTCCTCCATAAGATATAGATAATGCATCTAGTATAGTTGCGTCTCCTATGCCAAGCCTCAGCCTTCCCTCAAGAAACCTAACTATATATCTAGCTTCTAGGGGTTTCGCATCCCTCAACAGACCAGATATAAGCTTCAGCTTTAAATCCCTACTGCCTTCTCCTTGCGAGTAGGCAATCTTTAAAAATGAATCGAAAACCCTCTTTACTGTTAATGCAATGCTTTCTGCTCCAATAAATGACATCAACCCACCCTTCTTTCCACTTTCTTGAGAATATTTTTCAGATATTTTCCCCAAATCACCTTCTGAATTATAGGCGTTAATCACATCTTGTTCCTTCTTGTTATATGCCAACGAAATTGCCTGAATTAGTAGCTTTTCCCCTATACCTAGTTCTGGAATGTCCTTCCAATCCGGTCCTAGCTTACCTTGTATTAGATACACCACCTTGTTTATTACATTAGGTGGGGTTCTTCTTATAAGGTTCACAAGGAGTTGTGTAAGGGCTATTCTAGAGGTTATTTTTTCCATCTCATCGAAAGCCCTTGCTATCTCAATAAATGGCATATCCGCCTTTGCCTTCTCCTTAGCCAAAGCACCAACACCATATACTATTATTTCCAGCCACAACATATAAACTGAGCAGGCCCTAGCTCGCTTTTTAATACCCTTTAGAATGGTATCGCTTAATTGCTATGAGCAGAAAACCTTCAGGTTTAAATAAAAAATATACATTAATTTATATCAGATTCGAATAAAAATTCTGATTAACATTATATAATTGGTGTTTAGAATGAGAGTAGTACTAGCGTTACCGCCTAGCATTCATAACCTAGAGATCTACAAGGTCACAGGGATGAGGGCCCCCCCGCTAGGACTTGCATACATAGCTTCTGTATTGGAAAAGGCCGGCCATAAAGTCAAAATAGTTGATAGTCCTACAAGAAGGCTTGAATATGATCAATGGCTAAACGAAGTTAAGTCTTTCAATCCTGATATTGTTGGTATTTCAATGATAACGCCAATGGCGCCTAAGGGCTATATGGCTGCAAAAATGTTGAAAAAAGAGATGCCAGACGTGCCCTTAGTTTCTGGAGGAACCCACGTAACATCTATGTATGAAGAAGCGCTAGATGCAGGTTACGACTTTGTGGTAAGAGGGGAAGGCGAATACACGATGCTTGAGCTAACAAATACGCTAGAATCGAAGGGCTATGATTATGAGTCACTTACATCAATTAAAGGGCTTGCATTCAGGCATGAAGGTAAGACTATCTTAACTCCTGAAAGACCATTCATAGCCAACCTAGATGAACTTCCATGGCCTGACAGGGATCTATTAGATATGGACAAATATACACTATTTAACAAACCTGTAAACATAGCACACGTAATGGCTAGTAGGGGATGTCCCTATGGCTGCATTTATTGCATTACAAGCTATTACTGGGGTAGGAGGTTCAGGCATAGATCTCCAAAAAACGTGGTTGATGAAATAGAATACATTAAGAATAAATATAAGGTAAACACAATTGTTTTTACCGATGATGAATTTACAAGCAATTGGTATTGGTTAAAAGACTTTATAAACGAACTAAAGTCAAGAAACGTTGATATAAATTTCACTTGTGGCACAAGAGTAGATCATGTAAACAAAGACATAATGAAAATGCTGTATGATAATGGATGTACAGCCCTATATTTTGGTGTCGAATCGGGGAGCCAAGAAACTCTAAACAAAATTGGGAAAAGGATTACGATAAGACAGGCTAAAAGGGTGTTTCAATGGAAGAAGGAACTAAAAGGTTTTGCTACTGGCGCCTTTATACTAGGATTTCCTTGGGAAACCATAGACGACATGAAAAACACCGTAAAGCTTGCACTAGAGCTTGAACCAGACTATGCCCAATTTACAGCACTTACCCCCTACCCAGGAACCCCTCTTTGGTACTTTGCAAAGGAACACAACCTAATAGTAGACAATAATTGGGAACATTACACAACGGTAAGGCCGGTAATAAGAGGATTCAACTTCACTTCTGAGCAGTTAGGAAGGATGGTTGTATATGCTTATAGAAAGTTTTACCTAAGGTGGAAGTTTATTACGCAGGAGTTTAAGGCACACAGACTTGGTGATCTTTTTTCGGTTATTACAAGAGAGTTCGTATCTGTTTTTGGTGATGCAATTGGTCATGTTTTTGAACCCCTAAGGTGGAATGGAGGTGATAGAGAATGAGTGGAAATGATATAGATGATGTAGCAAAAGACTTAATGGATTCAAATCCATATATAAAGGAAAAGAAAGGAAACATAGGTCACCTCCTAGCTGGCATAAGAATTACGTTTAATAACCCAATAACGAAGGCAGCATTAAGGCTTGCTTCAAGGAATACGAAGGTCGTTTATAAAGATGGCACCATAAAAGAAGCCCCACTTATATATCATGCACTAAGCAAATTCGTTGGAGAATCCCTTTCAGAATGCCCCTTATCGGCAAGGTTTCTAATACCCATAATTAATAACACGATAAAGATCGGCATAAAGATACTTCATGGAGATGTCGAAGATGCAAAGAAAGCCCTAAGAGATCCAGCAATAAGAAGAGGTGTAGCCCTTGTAATGAAAGGCCTTGGCTTATATGGCGTTACTGTACCTCAAAAAATGCCTGCGCCTTTCATGATAGTGTGGAACATGACAAATATGTGCAATTTCCACTGCCTGCATTGCTACCAGCGTGCTGGTCAACCCACTCCCGATGAACTGACATTAGAGGAAAAACTTAAACTAGTCGATGAACTTGACAAAGCAGGTATTGCTTCCATTGCATTAAGTGGTGGAGAGCCAACTATTCATCCACACTTCCATAGAGTATTGAAGGAAATATCGTCTAGAGGAATACACTCCGCTGTGGCCACAAATGGCTGGGTATTTGCCAATATAAATGAACTCAGAAAGGCAAAGGAAGAGGGATTGAGATACGTTGAAATATCTCTAGATAGCACAGATCCAGAAAAACATGATAAGTTTAGAGGAGTAAAGGGCTCATGGGAAAGGGCTGTAAAGGCTTTAGAAAACGCTGTAAAGCTGGATATTGACCACGCTATGGCAGTAACCTTAACAAATATAAACAAAAATAATGTTGATGATTTTATTAATCTTGCCGAAGACCTAAAGATAAGGAGGATTGTTTTCTTTAATTTCGTACCTACAGGTAGAGGTCTTGATAACATATGGCTCGACCTGGATCCTGTTGAAAGAGAAAAGGTCTTGAGGCATATATACCTTGAAATGAAGAAGAGGGAAGGATTACAAATAGTCTCAACGGCCCCTCAATATGGAAGGATTACATTGCAAGTCAGTAATGGAGAAGATATAGCAC
>WAJZ01000115.1 GCA_015523575.1 Candidatus Hestiella acidicharens
AAATGGGGAAAGAGGTTTGGGAAACCGACCTCGGGCAGCTGCTAATACAGCTTGAAGGGGGAAAGCCAATGCACGCCACAGCCCCAGTTATACACATGACCCTAGAGCAAATAATAAAGCTGGTAAGAAGCAAGCTTGGAATGGATATAAGAGAAGATGAACCCCCCCAAGATATTGCGGGAAGGCTTAGGGTATTCCTTAGGGAAAAGTTTGTAAAATCTGAGGTCGGGATAAGTGGCGCAAATGCTGTCTCTGCAGACACAGGTTCCGTCTTTTTGATAGAGAACGAAGGAAACATCAGGCTTGTTACCTCATTACCTCCCCTGCACATTATACTTGCAGGAATAGAGAAGATTGTGCCAACGATGATAGATGCATTAAAGCTTGTTATGGTCCAGTCTTCATATGCCGGTCTCTTTCCACCCTCGTATATAAACGTGGTGTCTGGCCCAAGCGCAACAGGGGACATCGGTCACAAAAAAGTATATGGAGCCCATGGTCCAAGGGAGGTTCACTTGGTCTTACTTAACAATGGGAGAAAGGAAGCAAATAAGAACGTTTTCCTAAGGGAAGAACTCAGGTGTATTAGATGTGGAAATTGCCAGATATTCTGCCCAGTTTGGAACCACGTTGCCAACACTTGGGGAGGAAAGGTCTATGGAGGACCGATGGGTGTCATATGGACCGCTATTACTGAAGGAATAGAAATAGGTAGCGAGATCTCGCAGCTCTGCCTAGGCTGCAAGAGGTGCGATTTGGCCTGTCCAGTAGAGATACCTTTGTCAAACATAATACATTACCTTAAGACACAATTCAAAAAAGGTACCTAAGAAAGTAAATGAAGGGATTATCCTTATATCTTTCAGAAAGGGCTAAAAATATAGGAGGCCAAACTGCCTGCGTGAAGGTGCCCCGTGTTCCGGGGTCATGTGTGCGCAGGAGGCCTCCCAGAAAAAGGTGAAGAGAATGTTTATAGTATTAATAGGTACTGCAGGTTCTGGAAAAAGTACCCTAGCCTCATATTTAAAGGCAACAATCGAGGCCTCAGGAAACGTGGTGGCAAGCCTAAACTTCGATCCTGCAGCCGAGTCCCTACCTTATGAGGCAGACATAGACATTAGAGACTATATCAAGGTTGAAGATTTCATGGCCAGAGGTTATGGACCAAATGGTTCAGTGATAGCAGCCGTTGACTCAATAATAAACTATGCAAATAAAGTAAGGGAAGAAATCTACTCATATAGACCCGATTTCGTTATCATAGACACGCCCGGGCAACTTGAGCTATTTGCCTACAGAATAGGTGGCCCGATAGTCCTAGAGTCAATAGTAGAAGATGAGAAGGCCGTCGTAGTTTTCCTCATGGATTCAATATTTTTTGACAACCCGGCCGACATGGTTTCCATACTTACCCTTGCGAGCTCCGTCAATACTAGGCTCAAAAGACCCCAGATAAATGTGATAAGCAAGTCCGATCTAATAATTAGGGAAGTACTTGAAAATGTTATACCAATGATACATGAGGAAGGTTACCTAGAATCCATGCTCAGAGAGAGTAACGATATAGACCCACAGGTTCTAGGCTTATCAATAAGCCTTGCTAAGGCCCTCTATGAATCAGGGTATTTCGGCGAGATAATTCCAGTTAGCATCTATGATGAAGTTACCATTAAGAACCTTTACGGTAAAATACAGGAAGTACTGAGCCAAGGAGAAGACAAGAAAATCTATGACACCTATGCATAATTTACGCTAAAAAGCAGCTAAACCATTTCCTGTCCTAGGTCATTATAAGCCTCTCTAGGTTGTACCTCTATCTATTATTCATTTTGACTACAAGCCGCGTGGAAGTCATGAATATTATTCGAGGTAAATAGAATAAGCCCCATATCTAGGAGATATTTCTTGGCTATGTTCATTGTCTCTATGAAGTCCCTGTCATAGGTAAACCTGCATCTAGGAGACCTCATCATTCTTGGCTTATATCCATTTTCTCTTAGCATTGCTAGTCATCAGAAGATGACTGCCTCTTTCTATCATACCAAGAAAAATTAAGGTTAATAATAGCCCTTAGATCCGTTAACAAATGAAAAGAGGGGTGTAGGGTTTGGGTAGCTTTGGATTAACACCTATTGTAGTCAAGCCGTGCAGGGTTGTCTCTATAATGAGCGGCGGACCTGATTCAACGTGCTACACCAACTTGTGGCTCTCAAGAGGATGCGATGTTCATGTGCTAACGTTCATTTATGGTCAAAAGGGACGAAAGGAGGTAGAGGTGTCAAAGAAAGTCGTGCAGAAGTTAACAGAGCTCTCCAAGGAAAACAAAGGATACGGTAGGATAGTTGAACACAAAATAATCGACATGTCGTTTATGGGCCAGTTATGGAAGAATACGCAACTTACCGATGAAAACATAAACGTAGAAGGAAGATATTCCCCGAGCGTTGTCGTACCAATCAGGAATGTTGTGATGCTTTCCATATCTGTAGCCTACGCATACAGCCTCTTGCAACTATACAACAACAAAACCTACGTCATTTATGGTTCACACTATGACGACATAGTGCCTAGGGAAGATACTAAGGAACCTTTATATCCGGACTGTAGCCCCGAGTGTATAGAATCGTTACAGAGTGCCTTTAGGATATGTCAATTCAGGAATCAAAGAAGCATAGAAATTTGGTCACCCAGCAAAGAAGGGATGAGGAAAAGCGAATTGATAAAAAGTTGCTACGAAAAAGTCAAGGATATCATCTATGAGACATGGAGCTGCTATCTAAGCCTTGATTATCATTGTGGGAGGTGTGAATCGTGCAATAATAGGCACAGGGCCTTTGAAGAAGCAGGGGTTTTGGACTGTACAAAATACTTAAATCCACCGGGCAACCCTAAAGATTTTAAGAAGGTTAATGGATACTACATAGATAAAAGGTGCGAAAATGGAGCATAAAAAAGCGACCTCAGTTCATAAGTTTAAAGGATCACCTTGAAACTCCAGACAGGAGCTGTAGCAGCCCCCTTATTCCTATCATAGCACCCGCTAAGCTTAATGACAAACCAATTATCAATAACCACAAATTCGAGAACTTAACCCCTAAATAAGCAAATACCAGAGACAAAACAAGTAATGATATACCTATTATTATTTCCGTGAAATGCTTCTTCATTTTCTGAGCCTAATATAAATAACAAGCAACTTCATGGTCAGGAGCCACCTTCTTGAGCTTTGGCATTTCCTGTAGACACCTCTCGCTAGCATAGGGGCACCTATGATAAAATGGGCAACCCTTCGATTCGATTTGAGCTGCTTCAGCTTCCTTCACGTCAATCCTCTTTATCACATCTTTCGTTTCTGGGCTTATCTTCGGATATGCCTGTATCAATGCCTTAGTGTATGGATGGAGCGGATCCTTAAGCACCGCATTTATGCTTCCAGCCTCAACTATCTTTCCTCTATACATGACCAACATCCTCTCAGCTACAAGCTTTGCAATAGGAAGCTCGTGGGTTATAAATAGCATAGAAATGCCGGTCTTCCTGTTTATATCTTTAAATAGCTCAACTATTTCTCCCTTTAAAGACGCGTCTAGCATCGTCACGACTTCATCCGCCACCAAGAACTTTGGGTCAAGGGAGATTGCCCTCGCTATACTTAACCTCTGCCTCTGCCCACCGGAGAGCTGGAAAACGTAATTCGGTAGTATATCGAGCGGGAGTCCCACCATAGTTAAAGAATCTTCTATTTTGCTTTGTATTTCCTTTTTGCTAAAGCCAGCGTATTTCAAGGGCATGCTTAAGGCATCGTAAACCTTCATGTATGGATCTATAGAGGAATAAGGGTCTTGGTAGATCATTTGTAGCTCCCTCCTTATATACTTAGGCACCTTTGACTTGGTGTCAATAATTATTGGTGAGCCATCCCTGTTATATATGACTTGGCCAGAGGTAATTTTCTGTAATCCTATCATAGTCCTTCCCAAAGTAGTCTTACCAGAACCGCTCTCGCCTACTAGCGCTAACACTTCCCCTTTCTTTATCTTAACATCTACACCATCTACAGCCCTTGTTACCTGTTTCTTGGAAAGAAAACCTCCCTTTACAAAGTATACCTTTAGGTTCCTCGTTTCCATTATAACGTTGGGGTCAATATAACCAACATGCGACATTCCTATCACCTTCTATCTTCTTAAGCTCAGGCTCCTTTCTTTTACATATGTCCATAGCGTAAGGACATCTATCACTAAACCTACAACCACTTGGAAGGTTTGCTAGGTCTGGCATAAAGCCCGGTATGCCCTTTATATAGTCCTTGTTGATGTCTGCTATTGCCTCCATGAGGAGCTGAGTATATGGATGCTTTGGATTCTTATATATATCAAGGGAATTACCACTCTCCATTATACCGCCAGCATACATTATATATAGTCTGTCAGAAATTTCTGAAAGCAAGGCCATGTCATGTGTTATGAATATTATCGAGAGGCCTAAGTCTTTCTTCAATATCTTTAAAAGGTTTATGATCTTTGCCTGTGTAATTACATCTAATGCTGTTGTGGGTTCGTCACATATCAGTATCTCGGGGTTTAAGGCCAATGCCATCGCAATAAATGCCCTCTGCTTCATCCCACCAGAGAGCTCATGAGGATATCTGTCTGCAACTGATGGATCCAGCTCTACCATCTTTAAAAGCTCCTTCACCCTCTCCTTAAAGTCTCCCTTGTATCCATGAACCTCTAGCACCTCTTCTATCTGCTCCCCTATCTTAAATACAGGGGTGAAACCGTTTAACGAGCCTTGGAATATCATTGCTATTTTCTTCCACCTTATTTTGCTATTGAACTCACTTTCACTATACCTTAATATGTCATCTCCATGATAGAAAATTTTTCCACCGACGATCTTACCTGGTGGCGCTATAAGCCTCATTATTCCTAGCGCCAAGGTACTTTTACCGGAACCGCTCTCTCCCGCCACTCCAACAACTTCCTTTTTGTTTAGCTCAAGGCTAACCCTATCAACAGCCTTCCTTACCCCCTTCGGGGTGTAGAAGTGTATCGAGAGGTTTTCTATTGAGAGTATTGGCGACATGCTACCTACCTCCAAATATACCCCTTTCTATTGAAAACCCTATAATCACGAAAGGTATCGAAACAAGTATTATCATAAGCCCTGGGAACAAGATCCACCACCACCAGCCGTTAACTGCTGCAAAGTTCTGCTCAGCTCCATTAAGTATGGCTCCCCATGTTATTAATCCAGGCGGTGCTAATCCGAGAAACGCAAGCGTCTCTACAAGTATTATCCCTGCGGGTACGCCCAAAGCCGTATAGGCTATGGCAAAGGGAGTCAACCTAGGCATGAAATGTGTGAAGAACGTCCTATAAGAAGGTATGCCCAAAACTTTGTCTGCCTCTACATACACTTCCTTCCTTATTGATTGTGCTGAGCTCCTTGCTATTATTGCATAAAATGACCACACTAAGAAAGATATGAAGAGGGCTTCCATGAGCAAAGTAGGTCTCATTACGTATGACATCACAACTAGGAAGGGAAGTATTGGGAGGGAAAGCATTACAAGTGTTACCCAATTTATCGCTGAATCCGTCTTCCCTCCAAGATAGCCCGATATTCCACCTATTATAACGCCTCCTATGACAGAGATGATAGAGGTTAGGAAACCTATTTCTAAGGCATTAGGTAGTCCTAAAAGGATGCCGATGTCAAGCGGCCTACCATATATGTCAGTTCCGAATATTCCGTAAGCATTTCCCTCTAGGTAAAGCTTGTTAGCAACAACCTTTGTGTGTGGAGGGACGACTAGCGTTATCTTAGCTTCGTAAGTACCCTTTTCCACGGTCCCATTCAGAAGGCCCTTACCTTCGTAACCGAAGAGGGCCTTGGAAAGCGTTGAAGCGACTACCCTTGGGGGTACATAGCCTATTTGGCTACTTATATAAGAATCCAGCGATGAGGTATAGGAAAGTAGATCCGTAGCTTTACTTGGTGAGGATTGGCTAAGGGTTACCTGCGCCCCATCAGGCTTTTTCCAGACTATATTTATTGTTTCTATGGGACTTGAAGTATCTACATAAAAGACTACATCTGAGGGCGCGCTGCCCTTGTTCCACTTAAACTTGTAGTCTACCTGCACGACTTCATAGCTACTCGACGAATACAGCGTCTTTGGTTGCGATATAAACGTCTTTGTCGAGAAAATCTTGTTTGGATTGAAATATATCATCCATGCGGGCATTGCAACCTTTGGGTATGTTCTCCAATAGTTTGCGTTGTTCCATTCCGAAGCAACGTTTTTGTACGCAGCCATACCATAAATTGACAACGCTATGAATAGTATTATCATAGCAACTCCTATTATACCAGATTTGTTCTTCAATATAGTGTTCAAATAAAGCTTAATTCCAGTTTCCGCGCTAGACATCGCTACTCACCTACCTTCAACCTTGGATCCAAATATCCCTTTACCAGCTCATCAATAAACAACGCAAGCAAGAGTATAATGGTTAAAACAAAAGTTATACCTAATATTACAGGCAAGTCGTTAGATAATATGGCAACGTATGTGAGCCATCCTAAGCCATGCCAGTTGAAAACAATCTCCGTTGTAAGCCCACCAGCAAAAGAACCTGCTATAGCAAGGGCTACCTGGGTTGATATCGCAGGTGAAGCCGTTTTAAGGATGTGCCTATAGAGTATCCTAGAATCTGAAAGGCCCCTGGCCTTTGCAGTAACGACAAAATCTTCCTTTGTAGTGCTTATCACCAAGCTCCTTATAATATATGCGAAACCGCCCACGTTGACTATGGTAAATGCGAGCAGGGGCAGGGCCATATGATATAACATGCTCGCAGAATACATCAGGGGATTCTTTGGTGGAGGAACTGATGTGATGCCGCCTGGTGGAAATGCATGTATCCCATAAGCTAACGCCGCTATAAACAAAAAGCCCAGCCACCAAGTTGGCAAGCTAGAGTGTATAACAGCTATTGTTGGAACCAGCTTATCCCAGAACGTTCCTGCATACCTGGCTGAGAGGAGGCCTATTATAGTGCCAGCGAATATAACTATTAGGGTACCTGTGGTAAAAAGTATTATTGTATACGGCAAATAAGCAGCTATTATGGCAGAGACCTTGCGGCTACCTGATGGAGCTGTTAGGTAATACGCATTTCCGAAATGGAATGTCATTAAATTATACATCTGTATAAAATATTTTGCATAGATAGGTCTATTAAGACCATAGGAAGATATAAGCTGTGCCTCATATCTATGCACCTCAAGGTTTATCTTCGTCATATTAATAGTACCATGACCAGAGGCATGCTTGAGTATTGCCTGCTTGAAATGCAAAGCCTCATTCTGTATGGTCTTCCTAAGTACTGTTTGTATTACAGGGTAGGTAAATACATATAATATGCTCATGGCGGCTATTAGAACAGTAATGTAGATTATGACCTGCTTCGCTAGGTAAGTCTTATATCCCATATCCTAGGCACCTCAATAACAAGACCCCCTATTGTAAATAAATAAGAAAAAGGGTTAAAAAGTATGTCCTAAGAAAAAAATTATTTCCTTCTAAAACTAAATCCTAAAGTTATTGCAACCAATATTAACGTCACTATTGTTACTCCTAGTATTGCCCAATATGAAGAACCACTCGTTATGGCGTGGGTTACTGTGCTCGTATATGTTTTAGTAAACGTTGTTGTTATTGGTATCGTGGTCTTTATTGTTGCCGTTTTCGTTGTGGTTGTTGTTTTTGTAGCAGTAACTGTGGTTGTTGCCGTTTTCGTTGTGGTTTTCGTTGTAGTGGAAGTGGTAGCTGTGGTTGTTGTTTTCGTTGTGGTTGTTGTTTTTGTAGTTGTGGTTGTGGATATGGGTTTTGTAGTCGTAGTAGTGGTCGTTGTGCTTGTAGTAGTGGTTGTGGATGGTAACGCTATTAATGTATAGACGTTAGGATTAAGGAATATGTTTTCATGTGTATACTTATATATCCTTAGGTAATATTTACCGTTGAGGTTCTTAGGCAAAGTTATGCTGAAGTATCCATTCGAATTCGTCGTCACATTATACACCTTGACGATCTTACCTTTACTGCTCACTAACTGCACATATACAATAACGTTAGGTGCAGGTGTTGTCACTTTAGAACCATCTGGCGTCTGCATTACTTGACCAGTAAGCGTCTGTCCACCGTAAACGACCGAGGGTATACTAAACTTTAACGAATATATCATCGGTGTCATAAATACTACGCTTGGCAACGAGAGGTGGAAGTTTGGATTTCTTACGAGCACGGCACCACCAGAGGTCTTGCTGAAGCTTGCTAGGATAAATGGCCCATCGCTTACGAAGGCATTTCCATATTTGTTAATGAAGTTTATCAGCAAATTATACCCTTCCTTTGCCTGGGTTGGGTTAACTAATTGTACTCCACTAAGGTTTTGCACCTCAAGCAAAGTCTTTGGTATGTAATCAGTAGCGGAGAGGTTCTTTAATGCCTGGAGCATGTTTGAGACGTCTGTAGGACTAACTATGCTCAACCAATCAATACCTTTCGATTGTGCAGTAGATTCGTCCCAAGCCGCCAATCCCTTAGATACTACTGCATTCATAGCTTCGTATTCTTGCCATGGATATAGAGAGGCTGGGCTGTAACCGCCTAATGGTAAGAAGTCACTTAGCAACGTCTCTGCCGCATTTAGTGGATCAAAGAACTTGACATCGCCCCATATCTCTATTGCCGTGGAATTAATTACCTTAAAGCCAATAACTGTTGGGTATTGCGCAAATGAGTAGAAAGACTCAACTGCAGGATCTGATATAGAAGAGTTTGGTGAGAGCATCTTCTGTGCCTCAATGTAAATATATAGTATATCTGCGAGCGTTATGCTCTGGTTATCAGCGAACTTATCATTCTTTATCAAGGGGGCAAAGTTCGCTATTATTGCTAATTCAGCCTTTGTATTCGGCTGTACGTGCTGTATCTTAAGGGTTGTCGTATTAAATGTTAGCGCACTTGTAGGTACAGGTATGTTAGGTGCTGTAGATTGCTTAACTACCTTCAATACTACTCCAGTTGGATATGTATAGCCATTGGGTCCTGCCTCCCCTAGAGGATAGACCAATGCATAGGCAATCTGAACTGAGTAGGCATCAGTGAAACCGAGACCAGGGTTCATAGCGCCGGAAGACAGGTGTCTTACACCTATTACGGCAGTTCCTGTTGGCGTTGACATGGCCATGTAATTCGGTGTGTTCAATATAGAACCGTAGTAAATGGATGGTATAACGTTCTTTAAGGATGGATTGCCATAGATAGGTATATCAGATTCTGCCATAAATATCCTTATTGAATCATTCATGCCCAAAGCAACAAGCTGGTTTAACATAGAATAGTATTGCTTTGATGTATTGAAGTTTGTCATGTATAGCTGCCAAGATATGTTATCTATTTTTGTTAGCGTATCTATAAGGCTCTTTGGCTCATACTTCAAGTCATTGTATGCGCCCATAGTAAGTCCGACAAGGGAACCACCCACAGTAAAGTTACTTGTAGCCGGCATCGCCCCAAATATAGGGGCTAAAAATTCTATTGGCAGGAAATAGTCATAATAGGAATACCCACCTGACCACGCCTCCGGTAATATGTTCCAAGTAGCGTTAACAGGATCACTACCATAGACTAGGCTTATCTCCTTGCTTAGGGTACCGGGGATCTCTTTCACCGTAAATCCAAGCTTTTCTAGCGTCGGTATGAGATAGTGCATAGTGTAGCTGTATCTTATTATAGTATCAGTTCTAACGAAAACATATATCGTTATAGGCTTCCCATGGTAGTACCACTTGCCGTTAATGTATTTTGCACCATGTTTTGTTAATGTATTGTATATTGTTAGGTTTGCGTAGGTCAAGTTATAGTGTATCCCGAGGTAAGGAGCAGTAGCATTTGAAGTCATAAGGGCTTCATACTCGCCTGCATATGGCCCATAAGTCGGAGTACCGTAACCCCCTAGTATTTGGTCTATGAAATATTTTCTGTTAACAATATAATTCATTGCAAACCTTACCTGGGGGAACATGAATGGATTGAAGCCAAAGGAAGTATTAAGTGGATTTAATAAGAGATCGTAGAAACCAACTGGCATAATATACGTTGAGACGTTTGCTGGGAGGCCAGTTATCTTACTTGGAGGCACAGGAAATGTATACATATCTATAGCTCCGCTTATAAACGCTTCAATACCGTTCAAATCTTGGCCCTTGTAGGATATTATCTTTATCTCTTTTAGCCTTGGATACTGAGTAGTCTGCGCCTGTGCATTCACATATGCATACGGTAGTAGAATGCTGAGCAACATTACTCCAAGCAGAATGCCCATTAAAAGCTTCTTCACCCAAATTACACCTCCTTTCTGTGTTCTTATTTACATAAAAGAGTATTTATATTTTTTGTTTTTTAGTATCGGAAAGGTAGCGCTAGAACTTTTTATTTCTTCAAGCCTAAAACATAAGCTTTGATGGCATCCAAAAATTTTTAATAAAGCCCTACCAAGAAATAAGGAATGGGGAAAGATGGTATATATAATAACAGGTGGCGCAGGGTTTATAGGGAGCAAAATAGCAAACTCTCTAGGAGACGTTATTGTCATAGACAACCTGGAAAACGGCAAGGCCAGTAATTTGAAGAAAGATGTTAAGCTGGTAATAGGAGATGTTTCTGATTATAAAAACCTAAAGTTCTTGGAAACCATAAAGGGGGAAGAAGTAAACATCTTCCACCTCGCAGCAATATCAAATGCTAATGTATCAAGGCTTAACCCACTAAAAGCAGTAAAAGTAAACATTATGGGTACGGAAAACGTTTTGGAGCTTTCAAGAGTGCTTGATGCTTATTTTGTGTTTGCAAGCAGCGCTGCTGTCTATGGTGAAAAGACAGCATTACCGATAAGGGAAGACTCCAAAAAAGAGCCAATAAACCTTTACGGCTACACAAAATCTTTGGGTGAAGAGTTGCTAGAATCCTACGTTAAGGAATATGGAATCAAGGCCTCCTCCCTCAGGCTGTTTAACGTATACGGTGAAGGGGTTAAGGGGGAAGAGAATGCAAACGTCGTGGAAAGCTTTGCAAGGAAACTGATGAGAGGTGAAAGGCCAGTAATTTTTGGAGATGGAACCAACACTAGGGACTTTGTTTACGTTGATGATGTAGTTAACTCATTTATAGCAATTTCTAGTAAAAAGATTACTGGAACCTTCAATATAGGTAGTGGGAAAGAAACCAGCATAAGGGAGCTCCTCGAACTTATAGAGAAAGCAATGGGTAAAGCTATAGATCCGGTATTTAAGGAAGCAAGGAAAAACGATATTAAGAGAAGCGTCGCAGATATAAGCAAGGCCAAGGAAGTTTTGAATTGGAGCCCTAAGGTTAAGCTTGAAGACTGTCTCTTATACACATCTGACGCTG
>WAJZ01000116.1 GCA_015523575.1 Candidatus Hestiella acidicharens
GGTAAATTTTAAGGATAAAACACCGTTATACGACCTTTTCTAATATATAACTGAAATTTTACTGTAATACATTCGGGTATCTAAAAATAGCTTCGGAGTGGGGTGTTATAATTTGAATACTATTGTTATTAACTCTGGCATGTTTAGTGATGACTTGCCGATAAAGGCTGCCTTTGAGGCAGCAGATATATTAAGAAAGGAGTATTCTATGACTGTTTTTATTAAGTTGGAGAACCATACAGACATCCTTGGCTTTGATGGAACACCACAAATAAGAATAGGTAGTGATGTAATAAGCCTTGACGAAATAGGGGATTATAACGAAGCGATAAGCCTCATACTAGACAGGGTTCTGGAGGCCGCAAATGTAAAGTCGGGGGCTGCACACAACGAAACCCTTCAGGTAAGCGTTAGGGAAAATCCGAGCCAAAGCTCTGGAGCCTATGCTTTAAACTAAAGAGGCAATAATTTTTCAAGCATTTTAATGGCTATGGAACTGTTTTGTATTAAGGTTTTGCTAATGCCATTATCTCCTAAGGTTATTTATAGAGAAGCACTTTTTGTTATTTTAACTTTATCGGCGGGAAGTCTCCATGCGTAAGCGTGGGGATGATAGCCAAAAAATATATAGTTTGGAATATATATAGTTTCAGGGGGTTAATAATAGCTATACGATACAAGCTTAATAATTGAATCGCAAGGCGAAGGTGATGCTTAGCTATAAGTTCCGCATGTATCCTTCAAAAACCGTTCAAGCAAAGCTAAGCGAGCAACTTGAGCTGTGCAGGTGGCTATACAATCGTTTGTTGTTTGAGCTAAACAAGGCTAAGGAGGAAGGCAGAAAGTTGAAACCAAAGGATACACAAGCCTTAATTGTAAAGTTAAAGGAGGAAAAACCTGAACTGAACAATGTTTACTCTAAGGTTTTGCAGATGGTAAATTATCAGCTTTGGAGCAATATAAAAGCCCTCCACAGGCTAAAGGAAAACGGAAAGAAAGTTGGTAAGCTCAGATACAAGGGTAAGGGTTGGTTTAAAACACTAAATTTCAACCAATCAGGCTTTAAAATTGACTTTAAGAATAAGAGGCTCATACTTTCAAAAGTTGGTTCTATTCCTATTAAGTTGCATAGCAAAATTGAAGGAAGAATCAAAGGGGTAATTGTAAAGAGACAAAGAAGCGGGGAGTGGTATGTTATTGTGCAGGTAGAAGGTGAGCCAAAACCAAAAAATGGTAAAATAATAGGAATAGATGTTGGAATAAGGTATTTCCTTACAGATAGCGATGGAAGGAAAGTTGAAAATCCGCATCTTTACAAAAGAACTTTGAACAAGATAAGGATTCTCCACAGGAATATATCAAGGAAACAGAAAGGCTCAAAGAATAGAGAAAAAGCAAGGGTTAAGTTAGCAAAGGCTTATGAAAAGTTAGTAAATCAAAGAAACGATTTTCTACACAAGCTTAGCAGGTTTTATGTTAATAGTTATGATGTTATTGTGGTTGAAGAGTTATCAATTAGAAACATGGTTCGCAATCACAAATTGGCTCAGCATATATTGGATGCCTCTTGGGGGAAATTCCTTAGAATGCTCTCTTACAAGGCTGAAAGTGCTGGTAAGAGAGTTATAAAGGTAAATCCAAGGGGAACTTCAGAAGGGTTAACTTTAGATGACCCTTATAGGGATTACATTTCCGCTTGCAGAATAAAAAACAGGTCGGGGCTGGGATGATCCTCAGAGCCTGTGGAGAGGAAACCCCTACTCCTCATTACCGCTAAAGTGGTAATTAAGGGGCATGTTTCCTCTATGAAGCAGGAAGCCCTACCGTTTACGGTAGGGTAGTCCACTTGCATAATATATGACTATTAATACTGAAGATATGATTATTGCTACTAGGTAGTAGATGTTTACTATTGAATAGTAAAACGTTATAGCAAGTATCGAGAGCCCTATGATTGATATGACCTTACCAATTGGTTTAGAAGACTTGATTGCTGATACTGAGAGCAGGGCAAGAGATATAACGTAATACAAAGAGTCTATAGCGTAGCCTATCTGCATTGCATTATAGGTCAGCCCAATTCTCCCCCTATATCCTAATATGATAGCCGCAACATATGTTAAAATTATTACTAGTGCTGTGAGTCCTGTAGAAAAGTACAAAGATGTATGTGGGCTCTTATATTTACTGTGGGTCTTCTCTAGGACTTTGGGAAGCTGGCCCTCCCTTGCCATACCATAAAACATCCTAGCAGTAGCATTTAGCGTTGCTAGGTAGCAGGCGAAGACGCTTAGGATAACTGTGAAAGAGAATATAGTTATGCCTATATGACCCATATACTTTCCCATAAGCGTATAGACAGGATTTACTCCAGTGCCTGAGGCCTCGCTGACAAACTTGTTAAGTGATGAATAGCTTATCCCTGTATTCAATATTATACTATATGTAACCAAAATGTAGATAAGGCCCATTAGGGTCGTTGCAAAAAGTGTTCCGATGGGTATATCTCTTTTAGGATTCTTTACCTCCTCGGATATTTGTGTAGAGACCTCAAATCCCATAAAATATGTTATCGCAAAGACGAGCCCTCCAGATATAGCAGAAATGGAAGACGGAAGGGATTTCGTAAAGGTACCTTTTAGTGTGAAAGGCACCACACTAATCCTACTATAGTTAAATATGAACGACAAAACTATAAATATGATTAAAATGGAAAATTCTATTGATGCTAGCACTACCTCTGACCTGATACTAGGTTTTAGTCCGAAGTATGCTACCAAAAATGCTATGATTACAGGTATTGCGAGAAAGTACAAAGGGTTAATTATGATATTAAAAGAGGCATATAGCCCTTCTGTAGTCAAATACGCAAATGCTATGGCTACCGATGCAAGGCCTATTATGCTATAGAAAAGGGCATACGTTATCCCATTAAAAAAGCCTGCACTAGTCCCAAGGGTCTTTGAGACGTAGGCGTAAAAGCTGGCAGCATGCACGTATCTCTTAGATAGGTAATATATTGCATATATAATTGATAGCACTCCTATTAATGTAAGTAACATAGCAAGGGGTGCGGAAGCGAAAGCGCTACTTATTATGAATGCGGCACCGCCCGCCACGCTATATGTAGGTGCCTGACCAGCAAATGAATTAAAGAATGAACCCCTGAACGATGTAACGTCCTTTGCAAGCCTATTCTTTTCACTTTCACCCATTTTGCATCGAGTAAACAAGGAAGCTACAAATTTTTCTTTTTTGTTGAACATTCCATACTTTTAAAAATTTAAGCACCCACTTGATACATAGTTCAAGGGGTTGATAATGAAGGTATTGACCTGGAACGTTAACGGATTAAAAAGCTTAATAAACAAAGGGTTGCCCAAGGAAATATTTAGCTATGATATAGTTATGTTTCAAGAAATAAAGACAGACAAGGTTCCAGAAGAGATGGAGAAGCTTGGCTATAGTATTTACATAAATCCAGCTAAGAGAAAAGGGTATTCGGGTACGTTAACCTTAACAAAGATCGACCCAATAAAGGTTAGATATGGTATAGGTGACGAGGAATTTGATTCAGAGGGTAGAGTAATATCGCTAGAATTCAATGAATTTTATGCAATAAACGCATATTTTCCAAATGCACAGCATGGTTTAACTCGATTGGATTACAAGCTTAAGTTCAACAAGGCCTTTGAGGATTTTCTAGGGAAATTAGAAAAACCAAAAATCATTTGTGGGGATTTTAATGTAGCCCATAAGGAGATCGATATAGCCAGGCCGAAGGATAACGTTAACAACCCAGGCTTTACAAAGCAAGAGAGGGATTGGATGACATCTTTTCTAGAGAAAGGTTATGTAGATGCCTTTAGGATATTCCATAAAGAGGCTGGTAGGTATAGCTGGTGGACATATAGGTTTCACGCAAGGGAGAAAAACATCGGTTGGAGAATAGATTATTGCGTAGTATCTCAAGATATAGTTCATAGGATAAGGGATTGCGACATAATGGATAAAATCTACGGCTCTGATCACGCGCCCGTTTACTTGGTTTTGGAGTAAAGCCAATAAAATAAAGCGTTTTAATAAAAGTTATAGTGAGAGCACCTTAGCTATGTTCAAGACCTTACTGTCTTCACCTTTACCTCCTATTATCTGTATCCCAACGGGCATACCATCAATTGTTAAGGAAGGTATGGAGATCGATGGTGCATCAACAAAGGATGCGAAGAGCGTTTCATATGTTAATACACTCCTAATGGTGCCGTCTTCTTTACCTAGCACCTCGTTAATAGTAGGTGCATAGATTAACGTCGTCGGCGTTATTAGCGCGTCAACATCCTTTAACACTTTTTTAAATTCGTCAAATACCTCCTTTCTCTTATACACCGCTTCGATATAGTCTATTGCACTATAGTTAAGCCCCTTTTCAACTAATCTCCTCACGTCAGGGAAGTAGAGATCCCACTTCTCCTTATACTTTATGTGCACGTACGTACCTTCACTGTACCTTATTGCAGAGAAGTACCTCCAAAGATATTTAGAAGTTAAAGGCATATCCACCTCCTTGTAGTCAATAGATTTGGTTGAAATGAAGTCTAGAAAAGAGCTTCTGACCTTTTCTATTATAGATTGATACTCAGGCCACGTACCTTCTGCAGGCATATACCACCTAGGTATTCCTAGTTTAATCTTTTTTACTTCATTCTCTTTATAAAGGTCGAACTCTTTCGCTATCCTTATAATCCACTTTAGTTCCTTCGAAAGAAATCCTACAGTATCGAAGGATGGGGCTAAAGGGAAAACCCCATCAACGCTGATCTTCCCATAGCTTGGCTTATATCCATATATGCCACATAGGGAGGCAGGAACCCTAGTAGAGCCTGCAGTATCAGTCCCAATGGCTATCGGGACTATCGATGCGGAAGCAGATGCAGCAGAACCACCACTGCTTCCCCCAGCTATTCTGTTCAAATCTATTGGGTTTCTAGTCGGACCAAAAACGCTTGAGGTAGTTGTGATGCCTGATGCAAACTCGTGCGTATTTGTTTTTCCTACTATTACATAGCCAAGCCTTTTTAGCCTCTTTACAATATAGCTATCTCTCTGCGGTATAAAGTTTATGAAAACCCTTGAACCCATCGTTGTTTTTAAACCTTTGGTATAAATAATATCCTTTACCCCAATTGGTATGGGCTCCATTCCATTTTTCTCAACCTTTTCTGCTTCTTCAACGGCCTTTTCATTAAAAGACACAAAGGCGTTAATCTTATTGTTGAGCTCCTTTATCTCATTCGAAAAAACCCTTTCCACGAACTTAATGTCTGACATACTATCACCAAACTTATGCCCAAATTTTAAAGGTATTAGAAGGAAATATTAACTAAATTTGAGAAGCTTTAACAGCTTCTCGTAAGATTTTCAAAGGCCAATAGCTTATAGTAGAGTATTCCAATTGATATACAAA
>WAJZ01000117.1 GCA_015523575.1 Candidatus Hestiella acidicharens
ATAAGCAACCCGTTGATCCAGAAGAAATTACCGATGATATAGGTCTTCTACTAGTAAAAGTTGCAAGACAAAGCGTGGAACATTATTTTAAAAATAAATCAAAAATGCCCGTGCCAAACAACCTCCCTAGCATGGTCTATAGGCCTGGAGCGGCATTTGTAACAATAGAAAGTTACTATCCAGAGGGGAAAAGCGAGCTAAGGGGTTGCATTGGTTATATAGAACCTATAAAGCCGCTTATAAAAACTATTATTGATGTTTCTCTAGAGGCAGCGTTTAATGACCCTAGATTTTATCCACTAAGGGAGAAGGAGCTTAACTCTGTGACCTTTGAGGTCTCCGTATTGTCAAAATTAGAAGAGGCTCCCAAAGATAAAAACGGAAGACTCGAGTTTATCGTAATTGGCAGGGATGGTTTAGTTGTAGAGAGAGGCTTTAACAGGGGACTTCTACTACCCCAAGTGCCAGTAGAAAATCTATGGGATAAAGAAACGTTCTTATCGGAAACTTGCCTAAAGGCTGGACTATGGCCTGATTGCTGGCTTGATAATAAAACAAAGATATATAGATTTAGGGCCATGGCATGGAAGGAGTATAAACCAAAAAATAGTATAATAAGAAGAGATTTATCAAAAGAATATGAAGAGTTGGTAAAGCTTAATAAAACATAAATAGAATATAAGATCTGGTATTAAAGTTAGGAAAGGAGGATGGAAATGTCAATAAATGAGAAAATAAAAGAATATATATCTGCTTGGAAAAGAATAATACTACTATCTAAAAGGCCAGATGAGGAAGAGTTTAACCTACTAACGAAGCTCAACTTTTTAGGCTTTATTATAGTAGGTGCCATTGGTTATATAATCCACCTAGTCTACGTTTTGTTAGTATCTTGAGGTGAGAGCATTGCCTAATAAGAATAGTAAAATATATGCAATCTCCGTAGTTGGAGGTTATGAAGAAAAGGTAGCAATGATATTTGCAGAAAGGGCACATACACTTAACCTTAATATCAAAAGTATAGTGTATTCTGAAGACCTAAAAGGAACAGTTATAGTTGAGCTGGGTGATCCAAAGGATCTTTACTATTTAATTAGGGGCGTTAAAAACGTGAAAAGGAGGAAGCCAATACAAATAAATGTACAAGATGTAGTGAGGCTATTGAGACCACCAATTTCTATACCCACTCTAGAAAAAGGACAGTTAATCGAAGTCATAGGAGGTCCATTTAAAGGTATGAAAGGAAGGGTTGTTGAAATATATCCAAGCAGAAGTGAGGCAGACATTACATTACTAGAAGGGGATTCAAAAATACTGGTTACTATTCCCCTTGAATATATGAAGGTATCTGAAGAGGAAAAGTGAACTTAGTGACAAGCTACTTTTTGACATGTATAAATTACTTTTTTAGTCTATAATTCTTTGTATAGAGGACTATCACCAGCCTTACTAGAGATAATATTATTCCTATTATAAATATATAATTATAGGCCATGGAGCTAGGTTCAACAAAGAATGAAAACCTACCTAATTGAGCCACATAGATGGCATAGCCCTTATAATCTGTCATTAGGGTTGCTGTTAATACAGGCCCTATAGAAGAACCCAAAAATCTTATCATAGTATTGAAGCCGAGGCCAACAGAGACTTCGCTTTGAGGAACTGAGAGGGCAACCATGTTTATTATAGGTATCATCATGGATATCATACCTATCCCTGTTATAAATGAATCCATCATTAATTCTAGTAACCCATTTCTATAAAATAAAAACGTTGTAAAACCTATCACCGTAACTAGCGAGCCGTATATCAATAATGGCTTAGGTCCAAGCCTGCTCGTTAGTGAACCTATTAATGGTGCTATAAAGATCATAGCAAGCATTGTGGGAAGTAGCGATAGTGCTGCGGAAATAACGGAAACGCCCAATCCATAAGGAGGGGGTTCCTCTGCAAAATATATGACACCTAGATACATCATAAACATAACTACACCAGTAACCAAGCCTGCTAAGTTCGATACCATAACATTTCTAATCTTTAGTGTGCTTAGCTTGATTAGTGGATTAGGAGACTTTGTTTCATAGAAATAGAAGCCTGTAAAGAGTATACCACCAAAAATTAGTGTGAGGATCTGCTGTATTGATGTCCAGCCCTTATAAGGTGCCTCCGTTAAGTAGATTAAAATTAGGGCAGTACCTGATGCCAGAATTATTGTGCTAAAGTAGTCTATTTTTTCTTTAGAATATGCAGGTAGCGGTTCTATTGTAGCAAGCGATAGAAACAATACTATAAACGATGCGATGAAAGCAATACGGAACATTGCAGACCATCCGAAATATTGGTCTATGTAGGCACCTGCTATTAGACCAACAGTGGTGCCTATCATTATCATTGAACTTATTATTCCTTGGGCGGTAGCAACCTTTTCTTTAGGAAAAATATCAGTAATTATTGCTATTGCAAGGGGGAAGATAGAAAAACCCAGACCTTGTATAGCTCTCGCCGCAATAAGCATGTTTATGCTATTAGAAAAACTAGCTATGAGAACTGCTAGTGTATAAAACAAAAGAGATAGAAGGTAAAGCTTTCTTTTGCCGAATACATCTCCCATTTTTCCGAAGAGGGGTGCAATAGCAGCTCCTACAACAAGGTATGAAGAAACTATCCACGCAGCTTGCTCCCTAGTTGCGGATAAAGCAGTTTGTATATCTGGTAGGGCTGGTATAACCATTGCTTCCACAAAGGAAGTAATCATAGTTGCTAGCGTTAGGACTGATAGGACTACATAAGGATTTCTTTTTGCCATAAATAAATTCCCTCAGCTACTTTCTCCTTGAGCCAATGGCTGCCATGACTACTAGGATTATCACTACGATAACAGCTATAAAGGTTAAGATGAACATGGGAGAGTTGACGCTAGAGCTTGACAGGCCTAGAGAGCTTAGACTAAACATAGGGCTTATTTTAACTGGAACCTCTATTATCTGATGCATCTGTTGCATTGTAGGCCCTTGATACCAAGAAACTAGCAAAGGTAGGTAATACGTTCCCTGCTTTATTCCAGAGCTTACATCTAAAACATAAGTTACGTTTGCCTTTCCATTACTTACTACATCACCTAATGTGAAGTTTAACCTTTCAATTGCTATTAATGGATTCTCACTTGATGTAGTATGGGGAGAAAACACCGGGTTTGGCAAAAGGGTTATGGTAACAAAGCTAGCATTTGCATATCCTACATTTGCCAGCGTTATTGTTATGTATTTCTTGCTGGCACCGGGAAAGAGCCTGCTATGTTGCATGCCAACTACTGCAAAATGGGCAGTTGGATACACTTGTAAGCTAACTGGTATGTTCTCATAACCACCAGTATAGTTAATTCTCAAAGCCAAGGTAGTATTATAGCCCTTAGGAGGGCTAAACTTCATTAAAACCCCGTTATAGCTAAGATATTTGGTTTCTGTTAAATTGGCTAACTTTACAGGAACCGTTATGTTAAATGGAGTACCCGGAGGTAGGTATGCTATAAATATTTTATTAGATGAATTATAAAGTGGTGAGATCAAATGGTTTGTTTTGAGCTCTACGCTCACATTAACTGCAGGAGAATTGCCCTTATTTATAAGATAAAACGTTATTGACGCGACTTTCATACCAGCGTATAGAACCAGTGGGTTAGTCCTAAACGTCATTAACTTGATATCAGAATAGCCCAGAATTGGAATTGATGTGTTTATTGTTTCATTTCCACGAACCATAATTGGTATACTCTTTCCTGCTTCCATCATATAATAAACTATGGTTAAGGTCTCATTGTATATGCCTGGGTGTGAAGAGTTGCTCACATTAAAGTAACCAAACAGTCTAATCCTATCGCCTGGAGATACCTCAGGCAAGAACAAAGATATTTGTTTCTGGCCCTTGCTTAATACTAGTGGATAGGATGAATTAAAGTAAATGCTTACATTGTAAATGTTAGCTGGGCCTAAATAGACAAGCTCTGTAGTTAGTGGCATATAAGAAGCCCCTGGATATACCACTAAGGGAGAGGTATTAGTACCCCAAAAACTCTCTGCTATAAAGCGAGGTTTTATTTTACTGAAGTTGCCCTGATTTGTGGAAGCAAAACCAGTAACAGCAATAGAGAAGGCTGTCATTAGTATCAGCATACCTGTCAGTAAAAGCACTTCTCTATTTTTCACCATAATCTCACCTATTGGTTAGCTATATATAGAAAAGTAGTATAAAAATGTATGCTTCGAACTAAACCCACAACTAATCATAAACGCACGGAACGAAAAGACAGTTGTGATTTATATATCCGTTTCCCATCCTAGGTATAGGTCTCATTAAGATAGGTTGTGCCTCTGCTCTACGCTTCGTCATGATTACAAATAACACTAAAGTTATAAGCACTGTTAGTAAATCATAAGAGCCTATAGAGCCTCTCACACTACTTGATATGCAATAGGCCTAGTGAGAATTTAGCTCAATATAAAAAGTAGAAGTAAACATGTTTAAGGGGCTTTATAGAAGATCACCAACTGACTAGCGAATTTATCTAATAATTGGCTACCTTTATTCGAACTAAAAAAGCTGAAAAGGCGCCAGTACATAACATCAAGATAGCTATAAACCTTTTTGTTCTGTAAAAAATAATAGGGAAACTTGTATGAAAAGTGTTTCATGCTTTGTAAATGGAAGAATCTACAAATCCTTTAAACCAGTAAAGGTTGCCGACTCAATGGTAGTATTTAATGATAGAATACTTTACGTAGGAGAAGAAAGTACTGCAAAAGAAATATGTAAGGCTTTGAAAGGAAAAACAATAGACCTAAGAAATAAAGTAGTATTTCCAGGATTTATAGATTGCCATATGCACCTTGATGAGTTAGGAATATACCTAAACACATTAGATCTGAGAGGTACTAAAAGCATTGAGGAACTTAAGGATAAAGTTAGAAATTATGCAACAAAAACAAACCTTAGCTGGATTATTGGTCATGGTTGGGATCAAGAGTTATTTAAAGAAAAAAGATGGCCTACGCGGTGGGATATAGATGATGCAGTAAAGGATAAACCAGCTTTACTCTCTAGGATAGACCTTCACGCAGCAGTCTTGAATTCAAGGGCCATAGAAGCCATCAACTTGTTGGATAGAAAACTTATGGGTATTGAAAGAGATAGAAAAGGGAACCTGACAGGTATTGTAAAAGAGGATGCCTTCCAGTTTGTCGTAGAAAAGGTCAAAGAATCCTTAGATAAAAAGGAATATGCAAATATTCTTCAAGATGCACTAAGCTTTGCTGCCTCTCAAGGTGTGACAACAGTTGGATTTGTTAGTTGCGATAGAAGATCGCTAAATACCCTGCTATCAATAAAGGAAAAGAAAATAAGAGTTAGGGTCTACCTTAACTTGCAGGATGCTCAAGAAAAGCGCCTTCATGCAGACAACTTGGAGATACTTGAGGATATAGGGATTAAGAAAGGTTTTGGAGATGAAAGAGTGAAAATAAACGGAATAAAGATATTGTCTGATGGAAGCCTTGGATCTAGGACAGCATGGCTTTCTAGGCCATATAGTGATGATCCTTCAACAAGTGGTTTTCCTAATATTAAAGAAGAGGAGCTTAGAATGGTTGCGAAGAAGGTTCATGAGGCAGGTTTACAATTGGCAATTCATGGCATAGGAGATAGGGCAATAGACATGATACTTAATGTATACGAGGACCTTCAAAGTCCCAATAAATTGAGGCATAGGATAGAACATGCCTCTATTTTGAGGGAAGACCAAGTTGAAAGAATTTCAAGGCTAGGTATCGTAGTCTCAATACAGCCCCGCTTTGTACTATCTGATTGGTGGGCAAAGGAGAGGGTTGGGGAGGAGAGGGTCAGGTGGATATATCCGTTTAAAACAATAATTAGCAAAGGAATCGAGGTAGGACTTTCAACAGACGCACCTGTTGAGAAACTTAATCCATTTGAAACAATCTATGCTGCAATAACCAGAGGAAAATATGAAAATGTGCCCTTTTATAATGAAACTAAGGATCAAACATTAAGTTTAGAAGAGGCCCTCTATGCATACACAATGGGTTCTGCCTATGTATTGCATGAGGAAAAAGATCTTGGAAGCCTTGAAGAAGGAAAACTTGCAGATTTTATAATAATTGATAGGGATCCCTTTGAAATTAATGAAAAACATATCAAGAAAATAAAAGTCTTAGAAACCTATGTGGGAGGTAGTAACGCTTGAATATTTCAAAGCGTATCATACTATATCTTAAGAATAGCAAATGATGGATAAGCTAGTGTTACTAGCTTTGCTGGTAAACTCTATGGTATGAGGAGCAATAAGAAAAAGAAGCTTGTTCAAGGCTTCAAGAAGCTAATAGAGGAGGTCGAGGGAGATGGCTAGAATCCCTAGAACCGTTATGGTGAGGAGTATCAAGCTTCCAAGGAAATTGTTTAAAGGTCTTTGTTGGGCTTGAAGGCATGTATCGCAACATGGTCGAGCAAATAGTAATGGATGCAGTTAAAAACAACGCTAAGGGCTTCATTGGAATACACCAAAGCTATGTCCAATACACGATGTTCCCATAGTATATAATAATGGCTCTAGGATAGGAAAGTGTTCTAAGGGAAGAGAGCTATGGCATAGGGACGTAGTAGCGGTTTGGAACCTCCTCTATAGAGCCCTCTGGGGCAATGGGAGCGATGCACTAAGCCCCTCAAAGCTTAGATGTGTCTCCTGTGCCATTGGGAACGAATGTCAACCCATAATTAGCAAGTTCCTTTGAGCGAGGTGGGAGTTCCTACCAAAGATACAAAACGATATAGTTTTAAACAAAATGATGTGGTAGGAACAAACGGAGAGATTGTGTATAACTTTGCTTAGCTTTCTCCTAAAAGCGGTAGCGACTGATATGAAAGCTAAGTGATAACTATTCTACTGGGTCTCAAAAGCCACAAGTATTTAAGCTTGCAAGAAATCTGGACCGGCCGGGATTTGAACCCGGGACCTCCGCCGTGCGAGGGCGGCATTCTTCCAGCTGAACTACCGGCCCTATTAAAAAGG
>WAJZ01000118.1 GCA_015523575.1 Candidatus Hestiella acidicharens
ATTAATGCCTTAATATGTGTAGTTTTCAGCTTTTTAATACTGTTTATTTTTCTACTTCTTTAACGGCCTCTTCTGGCGTGGCATTTTCATGGACAACTTTCATTACGGCCCTCATCATGCCTGAAATATTGCTACTCCTGAACACGTTCCTTCCGACAGCAACCCCGCTACCACCAGCTAAAATAACGTTGTAAACATCTTCTAAGAAATCGATTGGCTTCTCCCTTACAGCACCTCCACTCATAACTACGGGTATGCCCTGTGCCATCTGAACAACCTTTGCAAAAGTATCTTTACTCCCAGTATAGTACGTCTTTATCATATCGGCCCCTACCTCGGCGGCGGCCCTTGCCCCATACATGACTACCTCTGGATCATACCTATTCTTTATTGCAGAACCCCTTGGATAAGCTAGCTGCAAAAGCGGCATTCCATAGGTATCTGCCTCCTCTCTGATAAAATACCATTCTTGAAGCATCAAATTCTCATAATCGCTACCCCAATATACGGTTGCTGCCACGGCATCTGCAGCCATAGAGATTGCTTCCTCTACAGATCCTAACCTTGTTTGTAGGTATTGGGATTGCTGTGGCCTCAAACTAGTCTTTCCAGTAAGCTTCACTATAAGGCTTACTTTATTAGACCATATATCATGGGTAAGCCTAGCCATACCTGGTAGTAGCATTATCGCATCAACGCCTGCAGAAACTACCTTCTCTAGTATCGTTTTTGCCAAATACCTATCCTCCTGAAAATCCGTTGGGCCATGCTCAAGGCCATGGTCAAAGGCAAATACAACAACCCTATCATCTTTTAAAATCCTACTTAGCCTTGTCACGAGCCCCACGCTAGAATAACCTTTCGTTCTGTTCATAAACCTTCACCGCACGATTACCTATATAGAGCTAAGAACTTAAAAATGTGTTTGGTGAAGAAAGTGGAATGTAAGAAAATAGCCATAGCGTTAACAGGTGCAAGCGGGATCCGCTATGGACTAAGGCTTGTTGAAGCGCTGTCCTCTATTGAAAAGGTGGAAATAGCAGGGATAATGTATACAGAAAATGCCCTAAAGGTTGCAGAGGTGGAAGGTATTAAAAAAGGAAACTTTTTGAAGCTTTTGAAGAACTATGGTAAGGTGTATGACGAGAATGATTACGATTCCCCCCTTGCAAGCTCGAGCTCTATACCGGACTGCATGATAATATGCCCTGCTAGCATAAAAACGATAGGATTGATAGCTAACGGTATACCCCTAAACTTAATATCTAGGGCTGGGCTAGCCTTTCTAAGGATGAAAAGGCCGTTAGCAGTGGCATTTAGGGAAACACCCCTAGGTTCTGCGGAAATAGAAAATCTCTTAAGACTTTCCAAGCTTGGAGCTATAATTTTACCCCTGTCCCCTGGCTTTTATTCAAAACCAAAAAGTATCGAGGATCTAGTAGACTTTATGGTAGGAAAGATACTAGATTCACTTCACATACCAAACAACTTATACAAGAGGTGGAGCGCTGAAATACCTTAAAACACTAAAATGGCCTAAAAGGATTGATGGCACCTTTTGATGATACTTCATTAGGTATAGCAACTGACTTCTTGTTCTAAAGGGTTAAAGGTTTCCCGATAGGGCAGAGGACTTTGCAGTTACCATTTCATTTAACCATAGAGCATCCCAATTACTCATCTTGTGACCTAGGATTATCTGCTAACGTTACCTTCAAATTCTTAAAGATATTGTTTTTTACATGAAGAACTTTTCTAATATAAAGAACGAAGCCTTCAGGTATATCGGTGATAATACATTACGATAACACAGCCTTTGCAAAAACTTAAAATATTTATAGCATCTAATAATTAGAAAATGCTAATAGAGGTGTTTTGGGCTTGAGCTAAAGCCTCCTTTTGGCCAACTTCTCTACGTTGCTCTCAACTTCAAGGTCTGTCTCTTCGTTAAGCTCTTCCTCAAATGACCTTGCCCTTTTTGACTTCCTTTCAACGGCAAACGCGCACCTACCGTCAGGAAGCATTGCCTTTTTCTCACAATACGCATACCTGCATGAAGCCCCTATGCACTTGTCCCCAATCCAAGAACACATAGCTACCTTTATCGGCCTACCCCTGTAGTATTCTGTCGATATCCTTAAAGCCCTTTGACCGCACCTAAAGAAAGGACACAGAGGATTGCATTTATCTCCAATAGGCCTTGGCTTTACTTCTCTTGCTTGGTAGTAGCTAGATCCGTTACCATTCGTGGGCTTCCCGTGTCTTGAAGGCCCTGCAACATTTGATCCCAAACCATACACCTCTGTTATATAGCCTCTCCACTTACCAAACCCAAACTATATATTAGGGTTTAAACCATTTAAATATTATGTATAACGCTTTCATGTTAGGCCTTAGTGTAGATAGTATAAAGGCCTTTTTCACACTATGGCTCAGCCTACCTATTCTCACGAGCTCTATTGGGTCAAAAGGCCTCTCATACTCATGGAAGTGTATTATAAATGGTGCATGATCAATTCCAGGGCCCTTCCTGTAGGCGACAAACTCTGAACCATACTTTAGTCCTGACCTGACGATTAACTTCTTGTCCCTAAGATCCCTATATACCCTATATAACCTTTCCTTTTTCTCATCAAAACCAAGCAATCGCTTTAAATCTTCAACATCCTTAACCTTATTGTTATATTCATAAATCTCTATGAAACCTTTTTCAAATAGATATATGGCCTCATATGAATTTAATATCAAGGGCGACTTTATATCATCTTCGCCCTTCACTTTTTCTGCATTTAGGGGCTTGCCATAGAAACCCATAAAATAGATCTTCCTAGCGCTGGCTACGTCTCTTATTAACACGAGACCATTCTGGTAGTCAGCCCTCACCGGCATTTAGGTCAGCCAACTAATGCCTATCAACTTGATGTAGACAGAAGAGCTGTATATGCAATCCATGGAGTCCTCTAGGTACTCTATTGC
>WAJZ01000119.1 GCA_015523575.1 Candidatus Hestiella acidicharens
TCTTAGTATGGTCTAGAAGTAAGTGATAGGGATGTGTGATGATGAAATATTCAAGGCTGTTGTTTTCAGTGGTAAAAAAGAGGGGGAATTCTTTGTTAGTATATATGCAAAAAACATTAAAAAATCTATTGGTTTTGTTCCATATCCTGGTACTCTTAATGCACGGCTTGTAGAGAGGATTGACAAGTTTAACGAATGCCTAGACCACATTAAGAGCATTGTGATAGAGCCTCCGGTAATTGCTGGGATGAATTTAGGTAAGGTAGTAGCATATCCAATTCTCCTCTTCAGTTCAACGAAGGCCTATGTTTTGAGACCAGAAATAACCCTCTATAATAAAGACGTAGTAGAGATAATATCTGATAAGAGGCTTAGAGATGAGCTGAATCTGTCTGACGGTTCAATAGTAGAAATTTCTTTAAGCAACTGTTAGCTTTTGCTTCTGAATTAGTAACGTATGCAAAATATAAATACCTCTTTTTATAGCCAATGAAATAGATTGGTGGGGCATATGGAGAAATATAGGATAAAGGTAGGGAATAAAGAAATAGAAATAAATGATGAGGTACTGGAAAAGATCAAGAAATACGCAAATACAGAAATGACGCTAGATGAATTAGCAAAAGAACTAAGTTTAGATGGGTGGGAAGAGGCGTATGAATTCATCAAAGGCATTCCGGCATGGTTACTTAGAAGCTATTCATAAAAACTAAAAGTATTTTAGTGATGTTTATTTAAAGAAACCTTTAGTTATGCCCAAAACATTAAAGGTTTGCTCATAAAATGTTAGGCATTCATTATGATAGGGTTCAATACAAGGACTCTTTGTTGCAAATCTCTCTTTATGTATAGGCTTACATTAACAAGTGCAGCACCTTTATCAGGAATACCATAAACTACTAATGAACCTATAGGTGCACATGCCATGCATGGTAGTGCAAGCATGTCCTCTTCACCATTAACAAACACAATTCTCTTAGAATCATTTTTTACAGTCTCGCAAATCTCTTTGAACGATTCAACATTTATTACTCCTGGTGGGTTAACGATATCTAGCCTTTTGTATCTTTTTATTATTTTGGTGTCTAGTCTTAGCTCTATGTTTTTTCTAAGAGTTTTGCCATCCAATATTATTATGTCTGGTTTCCTTTTTGCCTTTAGGCAATAAAATGAAACTATATCACCCACACATATAATTTTATTCCACTCTCTCCTATCTATTATTTCTTTAATTTCACCCTTTACCAATATGCCCCTAGGTTGAGAGAAATCATACCTATACTTTTTTGGAACTTTCAATCCATATATTTTCATTGCTACTTCATCACTTTATTGTGTACGAACCTGAAACTTTTATTGCGAAAATTCCTTTTTTATTAAATTTTAATTCCTTAGCTATTTCAGATTCTTGATCGAGAACGATGAATATTCCTTCCCAATCTTCACTAAAGTTAGTGCTTCCACAAACGGGACAAACGTTGGACTCTTTTGGAACCAATGCACCACAATTTTTACAAGCTTTCATCGATATTTTTTTACTTGGGGCTTTTCTTGGCATTACTTAGCACCTTCTTTATTTTACGAATTTGTAAAAATATATATTTTTCTAGCCTTTCAAATTTTCTGAATAGCTTATTAATATTATATGAGTATATATTATCATGATTATAATGGAATGATGTATACTTATGTCAACAGAGTATTAAATATCTTTCTCGATTGATATTTTAACATTGAAAGATAGGGGTGTTAAAGGGTTGCCTGAAGACGAGGAACTTGAGGACGAAGAATTTGAGGATGAGTTTGAAGACGAGGAACTTGAGGACGAAGAATGAGCTAAATGAATGAGCTAAATTTTCGTTATGCCATGTATAATATTATAAGTTTTTCTGAAAACATTATTAATGAGACTGAGTCACTACGAGCTAGCCTTAGACTTCTGCATAAGGCTACTAATTGTAAAAAGCCGGTGGGACCAGAGAAGTTCTACATTAAAAGGTGGGTGGCTCACATCGAATCTATTGTTATTTAAACCTTACAGAAAAAACACTTAAAAAATATTTTTGATACAACAGAATATTGAAGGGAAAGAGAGCGTTGGATTATGGATAATTTGCATGACAGCAGGCAGCCTCAGGATTTGAATCAATATGGCTTAGGCGGGTTTATAGATAACACGAAAAATACAAAGCTCCTCGTCTTTAGGCTGTTGGGTGCCCTAAAGTATTTTTATTCATTTAAGGAATTAGAAGAAAGACTAGGAGTTCCTGCACAAATTCTTTGGAGATATGTGGTTCTAAGGACTGTTCCAGAGAGAAGTACAGCAGAAAAGATATTAAAAAAGATAAGGGAAAACCGAATGATTGAAGACGTGTTAGTAAGATATTTTAGGAACAAAGAGGAGCTGTGGTCGTTATTGAGCAATCCTGGGATAATGATGTTGACTGGCCTGAAGTTTCTTGAAGAATTAAAGGATGAAAAGATCAATTCTATCGTTACTTCACCAGAGAACTACTCTGCAGCACTCGGCTCGATTTTTTCGACGTTGTTTCACACAAGGTTATGTATATCCTCTCATAGCCCCTACTCAAATCACATAATATCTAAAAATTATAAGGTATCGCCGGAGTATTTTGATGTAATAATTTTGCCCAAGGAATGCATACCAAAAAAGAGCAAGGTTGCTTTAGTAGCAATTGATGGAAATAAAATAACTATGTTAAGTTCGCTTATGGATCTTATAAATTCTCGACAGTCATATATAAGTGGCTTATTGTTAATTGTAGGGTCTAGAAGTAAAATTGATGAGTTGCTTAGATCTAGGTCGAAGCGCAGTATGAAATCCGTTATATTAATCGACTTAGATAAAGTTAGGAAAGGTAATGATATATCTCCCAATGAACTCAAGAGGGGCTGAGGATTCTCAAGGCTTTGATAGGTATAAGGACGCCCTATGAGCATCTATCAAAGTTGAGCCCCTAGGTTTCTTTTGTACGCAAGAACTGGATGTCTAGCTCCACAATCTTTTGGGCATAAGCCTTTTCTTTTCATCACATCACATCTATAGGGCATTATGTCTTCGTTTTCTAGAAACGCCCTTGTTATTCTTAAAGATAATGTATGCGATATCCCCAAAGACTTCTCTAATACATCGCTTATTTCTTCCTCTTCGGCCCCTATCGATATCAAAAAAGCAATATATATAAACAATTTTTCATCTCCTATAAACAATCCTTTTTCAATTTCGTTTTTTAGGCTTAACATGCATGGAGGAAAACTATTATATTCTACCTTCCTTATAGGAATTTTATTTTCCACTGCCTTTAAATACCTAGAAACTATTCCAGAGAGGTTCTTCATTTTTTCGCTCACTTCAAGCTTGTTTGCTAGGGTTTTTATTTTGGTGCCTATACCAACCTCTATTAGTGACTTAAGAATACCTTCATCAAGGTACACTCTTCCATTAATCAAAAATGAATTAACCAATTTGAGTTCCTTTTTCTGAGAAGCAACAGCAGTTTTCAAAAAGGAACCAAGATCTACGTAGTATTTCAATACTTTATACCTTATAGCTCCCGTTGATGTTGCTATCCATGGTATTCTTATCTGTTGTTTATTCACTATAATATCCAAAGACCTAGCCAAGAGAATTAGAGATTCCTCGTCTTCATTAACTATAAAATTCCTTGCTCTATTAATTTCAGCCTCTGTAAACAGGTTTAGTGCAAGGAGTGAGTTGCTATATTTTATAATACCCAGGGCTAAGTAAAATGAAAACACTTCATCATCAGTAGAAAAACCGTTTTTTGTAGGGCTCATTCTTTCTGTTATGGCACCCTCTATCCTCTTCTTCGCTATTTTAACTACCTTGTCATTTTCTATTAACTCATCTAGACCAACCTTGTACCCGAGGCTCTTCCTAGCATATTCATCGAGTGATAATGCAAAGGGGTATTTGCTGTATGTTAACATCTTTCTTTTCCTTATAGTTTTGATGCATAGGATTTTATAAAGCTTAACCTATGGTCCGGTTTTATAGTTACTCTATGGAATCAAGTATTAATATTCACGCTATTCATATTAAGCTAGGTGAGGATATGAATTCCTATAAGGATCTTTCAGAAAAAATAGCAGAGTGGGCAGTTCAGGTAAGCTATGAATCTCTGCCAAAAGAGGCAATAGAGGAAGCAAAGAAGAGAATTATAGACACCTTTGGGGTTTCTATTGGAGCCTTTGATGAAGAGCCTGTGAGTATTGCAAGGTGGCTTGCTGAATCTTCCTCTAGCTCAAGGCTTGCCTCGACTATATGGGGTACCGATAGGAAAGCACCGGCAGATCATAGCACATTTGCCAATGGATGTGCAACTAGGTACTTTGATTTTATGGATACATACCTATCAAAGGAAGCCCTGCATCCAAGTGACAACATACCAGCAATAATTGCAGCAGCGGAAATATCAAATGCCGATGGTAAAAAGGTTATAGAGGGTCTAATTTCTGCTTATGAAATTTCAGCAAGGCTTGCAGACGCATATAGCGTTAGAAGCAGAGGATGGGATCATGTAGTATACATTGCAATAGCTTCTGCTGTAGGTGCAGGAAAGGTTTTGGGATTAAACAAAGAGCAAATGTTTCATGCAATAAACATAGCAACTGTCAATGCAGCTGCCTTAAGGCAGACAAGAGCTGGAGAACTAAGCATGTGGAAAGGATGTGCAGCTGCAAATTCCTCAAGAAACGGATTATTTGCTGCAATATTAGCATTAAAAGGTATGAAAGGACCGTCGCCCATATTTTCAGGAGAATTTGGTTTCTTCAGGGTTGCACTAAACGGGGATGAATTTGATATACCAAAATTAGGAGGGGTTAATAGTGAACCATATAAGATCATGGAAACCAGCATTAAGTACTGGCCCGTTGAATATCACGCAATGAGTGCCGTAGAAGCTGCACTAAAAATAAGAGAAAAACTTGGAAGGATAGATCCAAAAGATATTAAGAGTATTGAAGTTGAGACGTTTCAGGTAGCATACAATATAATAGCTAAAGACCCTGAAAAGTGGGATCCAAAGACAAGGGAGACAGCTGATCATAGCCTTCCCTACATTATTGCAGCAGCACTCTTGGATGGAGATATATGGTTAAGCACCTTCCACAAGGAAAGATACCTAGCAAAAGATGTAAGAGAAATAATGTCAAAGATGAAGGTTATCGTTAACAAGGAATTTGATAAAATATATCCAACAGGGATAAAGAATTCAATAAAAATAACCCTGAATAATGGCAGCACAGTTGAGGAAAGTAGTACCTATCCGCCCGGTCACTTCAAAAACCCCCTAACCAGAGAGGGTGTTGTAAATAAGTTTCTAAAAATAACCCAAGGAAAGCTATATGAAGAGAACAGAGAGGAACTACTAGATATGGTGTGGGAACTCGAAAAATGCACAAATATTAGCAGGTTATTAAGCCTATTAAAGATTAAGAA
>WAJZ01000120.1 GCA_015523575.1 Candidatus Hestiella acidicharens
TCATTATTGCACTAGCTACTAGTACTCCTTTTGCTCCCAATTCAATAGCTCTTGTTGCATCCTCTGCTACTGTAATTCCTGCCCCAGCTAGCACTGCTACATCTCCAACGGACTTTACGGCCTTTATTGATTCTGTAATTACTTCAGGTTTTGCCTTTGAAACTGGAACGCCTGTGCCTATGAGTTCTGGCGGTTCGATTGCTATCATGTCTGGTTTTAGATACGCTAGGCCTAGCGCTTCTCCAGGCGTGTCTGCACACGCTATTGATTCCTTACCGATAGACTTCAGTACATTAATGCTACCCTCTATATCCCTATATGCTAATTTGTGTTCGCTGTGGTTAATTAGTGATCCCCTTGCAACAGAGTGTTTGAGTGACTCTACTGGCAGGAACCCTGTGTGTGCCCCGAATCCTAATGAATCTATATGTTGCAAGAATACATCGTCATACATATTGGATACTTTCTCCAGCACAATTGATGGTACGGCCAATATTATTCTTACGTTATTGTGCTTTGAAGAGAGCCTATAGGAGGCTTTAGCTAATTCAGCCCCAACTTCATTAAAGGCAGTTTCATATGCTTTATAGTTTACTGCCAAAATACGTTTCACTTACATCACCATATAAAAGGAAAAGAGTAGGGGTTATATATTATGGTACGTTACATTTCCTCTAGGTCATGCCTTATTATTGGCTTATAGCCCATTTCAAAAGGCTTAAACCTATTTTCCAGCTTTTTGAGTACATCAGGCAGCGTTGTATATTCCATATCTTCTGGTCCAAGCCTATGAGGCATAAATGGCCCATGCCTTCTCATATATTCTGCTATGATTTGTGCTGTTCTCCTAGTTTCATCAAACGCGACATCGTCAAATAGGTCAGAGGGTCCTACTAGGTTTCCATTCTTGATATTGAATCCAAGGGCTGCAACCCTTGGTGGTCCATCAAATCTAGTCATTTTTGCATCTTTAATACCAACGGGCATTAATGGACCAGTATGGCTACCTCTCATCCATCCTTCGACCAGGTGTGGGAAGCTAAATGCCTCCAATATTTCGCCAAGTGCGGGATAGCCACTCTGTGCCCTTACAATCATTACTGGGTCATCTTTTCCTATGTATTTGCCAGCAATAAGGTTAAGCCTCTCAGAACTTACTGTAGAAGCTATTTCCCCATCTATTCTATGCACGTACTTTACGACATACCTAGAAGGTGTCCCTATGAGTGCTAGGATGTCATAAATATCTTTAGGAGCATAGAGGTCAATTACTTTTCCCTCATAGATGTCTAGTACTGTGAAGACGAAGCCATCATGCATCCTAGGATCTATTACAAGTCCAGCAGTATTGAATGGGTCAGCAAATATCTTATAGAGGGGCATGTTAAAGGCTCCTGGTTCCGTTTTGTCAGCCATAAATACGACTATTGGTTCTGAAGGTCTCTCTGTTATTTCCATTTCAGCAACGCCAGGCCCAAGCCCTCTTATGTTTCCGCTAAAGGAGTCGCTTAATAGGTCTTGGCCCGCAGCGTAAAGCCCTAAATTCTTTGAGACTTTTGAGGCTTCCTCAAAAGCGTTCCATGCCAAACCGTGTATATCCTTATTGTTAACTCCTTTCTTATGCGTCATTATAAGCTGTAGGTCATCTCCAACAGCAGTAACATAATAGTCTATTAAGAGACCATTCTTTTTAGCGTCTGCCAACACCTTTGTTGCGGCAAGCATCGTATCAGGATGCACTTTGTGATGGCCAGCCAAACTACCTATATCTGCCTTAATTACGCTAATTGTTACCTTCTCTCCAGCTTTTTCGGGCAACAAAATCACCAATTATTTTGTATAAGATAATACCTAATAAACTTTATCAGAATTATTAAGGCTATGGTTAAGGAAAGTTCACCAAGGGACATTCTTTAGTTTTAGTTTATATGCAATATAGTTGGTCGCCCTGTGAAGACCATAGATTAATAGAGCAAATAAGATTATCGCATAAATGTTTAATTTAACGCCTAAAAAGATATAAAGGAACACCAAAGATCCTACGTAGAAATCAAGCTGGTCGAGTATTGGTGCGGATTCTCCCCTCTTTAGTCCCACCCTTCTCTTTATAAATGAGGCTAGAAGATCACCTACAAGTGCACCTATTGAGGATATAAAAGATGGTAGCAGAAAGTTCCTTCCCATAAACAGGCTTTCTATCCCACCTATGACTAATCCACCAGCTATCCCTGCCATAAATCCACCCCAAGTCTTCCCATCACCAAAGACTCTTCTTCCATCATTAAGCTTTTTCCCCATGTCTATAGGGGGCAAGCCATGTATTACTACAGGGGTTCCATTTGCTACCATTGCAGGTAATATATATAAAAAGACGCTTAAGATTTCATATGCAAATAGTATTAGATCCAATCTACACCATCCCTTGTGATCTTGTATTTCATTATTACTTCTTTAGGCCTCTCTATTTTAAGCTCAACCAAGTTGTTGTTCAATTTTTTTGCTGCCCCTATAACATTCGCCCATGGCAGAATCCATGAGTCCATAGACATTTTGTATGTATCTTCAATTTCAGATACTTGACCTGTGGCAAATCCTCCATAGGTTCCCATTAGTGATGATATGAAAGAGAGCTCTTTTTGAGAAGTTTCATCATTAAATGACCTAAAAAGCCAGTTTATCGAATCCAGAACTATATACCTGTTTTCAATAATGAAATCTATAACTTTTTTTACAAGCTGTTCCTTAGTTATGCACAAATACACTTCTGTGTTATGTTCTACATTTCTTGCAAACGTAAATGTAGAAGCTTCTGTGGCTATTATTCCAGCCTTGATATTGTTTGATAAAAGATACCTTGCTATGCTGAACGCTAAATGGGTCTTGCCTGTTCTCGGAGGACCGTAGACTACAATAAATAATCTCTTATTAATGTAATCAGAGATTATTGGATGTAGGATTTCTTTTCTATTCGTCAAGAGCCTTCCTCTGTGATCTCCTCTGCTATTATCTCTCCTCCACTTTCTTTCACTTTTTCAATGGCTTTTCTTGAGGCCTTCTTAACAAAGATCTTAAGTTTTTCATAGACTTTTCCTTTGCCAATGAGTTTTTCATAGCCCATTTCCTTTAGGTTAATAAGTATTTTGCCGTCTTCTCTCTTTACGTTGTCATCCTTGTTCATGTGATATATGATATTAGAAAGTTCCTCAAGCGTTACTATTTTCTTTTCATAAGATTTTTTATTCCTGAGCGATGCAAATCCCTTCTTCCCATACCAATCCGGATAGTATTTTAAGGCCCAACTTCTCCTATGTTTATTCATACCTGAACCTCCAGTGCCTCCTTTGCTACCGGACTTCCTATGCTGACCTATTCTCCCCCATCCCATTGACCTGGTTCTTCCTCTCAGCTTTCTTGATTTCTTTCTAGATCTTGATGTTAATGCCATCCCTATCATCCCTTAACCACTGTCTGACTTTACGTAAAAAAGTTTATCCTATATCATCCTTAGTACTAATTCATTTATGGATTCTCCTCTATAGCCTAGCTCTCCTTGTGGATACACCTTTTTTATAGAAAGATCAAAGCCTCCACTAGGTGGATGGAGCCTGAAATAAGGTTTAATCCCTTTTTCCTTAAGCTTATGATAATATATCTCTTCTTTCAATACCTTGTCTGCAAGTTCTTCTATGCCGTTTAGTCCTAACTCTTTCTTAACGAATTCATCAGTTATTGACCTATCACCATAAACCTTACCTCTTCTTTTTATGAGTTCAACAAGCGTCTTTTTATTAGCTTCACCCCAAGTTATCGCTGATTGACCCTGGATCAGCAAGCCTTTAATGCCATTAAGGCCCTCAGGATATAGTGTAGCTGTGTGCTTTCTCCTAAGCCTTAAAATATCCAAGACCTTGTTAACCTTTGGATTCCGATTGCTGGAGCTTCTTATCCTTATTATTATATATACCATAGGGCTCACCTTACCCAGTCCATAGGCGTGACAATCTTATATGTATTTCTTAAAGCCATGTAGGTGGCCCTTGCAAAGTTATAGGAGGTTCTTGTTTCGCCAAAGGAATTAACCCAGACGTCTTTAATACCAGCCAGCCGCAAGATTTTCTTTGCCACATCCCCCGCAACTAGTCCAGTACCTTTAGGAGCTGGCTTTAGGATGACAGTAACGCTTCCACTTTTGCCTGAGACTACGAAAGGTACGCTATGAGGTTCTCCACAGGTGCATTCCCAGCTTCCACAACCCCTTCTAACTGGCGTTATATTTAGTTTTGCATTCCTTGTGGCCTTGCTAATGGAATCCCTAAATTGCCTTGCTTTACTCTTCCCAACGCCCACGTAACCATCTTCATTACCTACTGCAACAGTTGCTCTATATTTAGA
>WAJZ01000121.1 GCA_015523575.1 Candidatus Hestiella acidicharens
ATTTTATGGATAATGGCAAACAAAAGGTTTAAACACTTTTATAGTTAGGGAAGCTTACAGCTCTTCCCTTTTCCTCAGCATTATCTAATGCTGATAAATTAAAAGCCAGAAATTATACAGCATATTAAAAAAGCCCTGAAAGGTGCGTGAGGAGAGTTTTTCTTTCCGAAAAGTCCTGCTATATGAAGAGCTGAAAAGGTTATTAGCTACGAGTAGTGCAGAAGTTTTACCCATAACAAAGTAATGGATAACTAAGATAGTAGCTGGCTCTCTTTAACATCTCGAGAACTCCCGTCCTTTAGGGTGAAGAGATTTTTGAGAATACTTATTTACCTCTTGGCTTGACCTTTAGGCCATTACTCATATTTCTTAAAAGGTTCGGGGTTAAACAATTTCTAGGATAAAAGTTTTTATAATCGTTACGAAGGCCTTTTTATTTTTGAGGAAGAAGCTAACCTCCTCCCCACCCTTTAGGGTAGGAATCCTCTTTAGGGCGTTCATTAGTTCCCAACACCTATTCGGGATACACCTGCGGGGCACTCGAGCTGCTCAGAGATTCCTCACTTTTGCATCTATTCCCAGTTACTTCTATTTCATTTAGGAAACTCTGGTTATGGGGACTTTTTAAATGCATTCACAAACTATAAGCATTTCAGCCTTAAAAGACAAAGCCTTCAGTATGTAAAAAGCACGTATTGCTTGTTCTAAAGAACCCTTGATTCCTTCTGATTATCCGCTACTTCGTTATGGGTAAAACTTCTGCACTGCTCGTAGCTAATAACCTTTTCAGCTCTTCATATAGCAGGACTTTTCGGAAAGAAAAACTCTCCTCACGCACCTTTCAGGGCTTTTTTAATATGCTGTATAATTTCTGGCTTTTAATTTACCAGCATTATCTAATGCCGAGGAAAAGGGAAGCTTACAGCGCTTCCCTTAACTATAATATGAAAAACATTTTGTTATTGTTTATAAAAAAGCCCTGTGAATTGCAGTTATGATAAAACGCAGAGAAGAGGACAACTTGTCATAACAAGACCTATAATGACCTAGAATAGAGAAGATCCACTAATATTGGAAGCTTCATAGCAGTGTTAAGTCTGAACAAAATCTATAAGACCCACTAACGAAAATAAACTACAGAATAGCCTATTAACCCGTTTTTATCCAGCTAGATAAAATGGTGAGCAGAAAGAATGGTAGCAAGTGTAAGAAAGTACTTAGTAAGGGATATAATGAGTTCGCCTCTAATAACGTCTTCACCTATAAAGAACGTAAATGACATAGCAGAGCTTATGGTAGAAAATGATATTGGTGCAGTAGTAATAGTCAATGATGACAATAGCCTGTTAGGCATAGTGACTAAGAGCGATATAATAAGAGAAGTGGTTGCTAAAGGATTACAACCAATAAATGTAAGCGTTGGACAAATAATGACCAAGAATCCATATTATGCCTTTGATGATACGCCGCTTGATAGTGCTGCAGAACTTATGGGAAGCAAAGGAATAGGCCACCTTCCCATACTTGATTCTAGTACCTCAAAGCCTATAGGTATTTTATCAAAGAGAGACATACTAAAACTCGCTCCCCACTATATAGAACTTGTCTATCAGCTAAAAGCCAGAAAAAGCTAAGTCGGCTTTATCCCAGCAGAAATCAGCTTTGCCTCATCTGCTATCCTCCTAATGTTCTTCCAATGGCTACCCTCCCAATAAACTTGGTTGCAAGATGCACATATATAGAACACCTTATAGGTCTTTAAAGCCCCAGGTGGGACCCTGCTTTTGACCATGTTTTTATCTTCTACCCTAATTAACCTGCCATTACAATGAGGACACCTGCTTCTATTTGGATCAACCTCTAATTCTATTAATCCTTTTGAATAAAGGGTAGCAAGCATTTCCACAGGCTTTGATAAAGTCAAGAGAGTAACCCCGATGCCTATCTTCTTTGCTCTATAATACAAGCCCCTATCACTAGTTAATATCATTCTGCTTTGCCTTCTTGCTATGTCTATAATTTGGCTATCACTATACTCCGCCGAGTAGAGTACATCGTATCCAAGTAGCCTAAGCCACTTTGCAAGCTTTCCAAGCATTGCATCAGCCACAAATTTTATCATTATGGTATCCCGTTAGCTAAAGCCAAATAGATGTTTATAAAAAATAATCTTAATAACCATTAATGGAAAGAAAAACAAAGAGTGGCTAAGAAAGATGATACAAATCAGGCTAATTTCACTAGCAGCAATAATAATAGTGTCATTGTTCCTACTATTAACTAGAAAAATTAGGTATGACATAGTTGGCATTTTAACGATGCTTATCCTAGTCTTTGCTGGCTATATAACGCCTACGAACGCATTGGAGAACTTTGCATCCATAACGGTAATTGTTTTTATATCAGCCATGATAATAAGTGGCACGCTCTCTGATTCAGGAGTGCTAGAAGTAGCAGGAAATATGCTAACATCAAGGATAAGAAATGAAAAGGTTTTGCTACTACTCCTTCTTTCCTTAGTTGTTGTAGCTTCTGGATTCATTAGCGATGTTACCCTTACTATTGCTTTTATTCCCCTTATATACTCCATCTCGTCAAAGATAAATAGGCCTCCTTCAAAATATCTCCTTCCTTTGGCATATTCATCAATATTAGGTGGGAGGTATACAATAATAGGAAACCTATCTAATATTATCATAGCAAATGAATGGTATAACAAATTTGGACGTCCACTAGGCATGTTTCAATTCGCCAAGATAGGACTAATGCAGGCCTTTATAATAGTTGTCGTGATTGTGTTCTTAGTGACGCCACTAATTACCAAGAGAGAACAAAAGGTGAGGTCATTAAAAGAAGTCTCCGTTTCTAGCTATGTAGTAGAGGCACAAGTCAGTGGAAATAGTGATTTCGTAGGCAAGAGTCCAAAATATGTTGAGAAGTCCCTTGGAGTGAAGGTAGTTAGAATCATTTCTCCCTGGAGGTTTATAGGAATGGTAAGAAAGATAAAAGAAGGAGACATATTGCTATTGAAGATAAAGCCAGAAGACCTACCCCTACTCCTATCCTCAAAAGGGATTAAAATATCAGAAAGGGGAACAACTACTAAAGGACAACTATTCGAGCTACTTATAACCAGCTCCTCTAGGATAAGGGGGAGAAAGATAAAGGAAGTACCACTTGTGGAAGGCTATAACGTTTCTATCATTGGAATTGCCTCTGGGAGAAACCTCTACAGGGTCCCAGAATATACGCTTACGCCAGGCGATGTCATACTAGTAGAGGGGGAAGAGGAAGACGTTGCGAGGGTAGCGTCAATATATAACCTGTTGCCCATAGGGGGGAAAGGCCTTAAATCATTTAATAGAAAAAAGGCCTTATCATCCTTAATAGGTCTAGGCGTTGCGGTTATTATGAGTTCCCTTGGATTTAGCATGTCAATATCTTTTTTAACTGGAGCGTTAATATGTACCTTTGGCGGAACAACGACAATAAGGAAGCTATACGAATACATAGAGTGGCCAGCTGTTATTTTTATAGGGTCGTATCTGTCCATAGGAAATGTTATGATTACAAGCGGTTTAACAGGATATATAGCATCATTTATCCACGAATCCCCTGTTGTGTTGTTTGTGGTAGCACTAATATTAGCAAACACCGTGGGATATGTGGCTACTGCAATTATCCTAGCGCCTATTGCACTATCCTTTCCAAATCCATTAATAAGCGCCACTATATTAGCAATGAGTACATCAGCGTCTTTTATAACACCATTCTCGCATCAAGCAAACCTAATAGTCTATAACACAGCAGGTTATAGAATAAAGGATTTCATTATATCAGGAACCATAATAATTATATTGATTTTTATGTTGACATTTTTGATCAAGCCCTAGAAAAAACTTTGGATCTCTTAATATTTTTCTTTATTTCATCAAACAAAACCTCAACGCCTATCCCAGGTCTCTCCGGTGCAGTTATTGTGCCATCCTTATTCAATACCCACTCAGGCTCCACTATGTCTTTTTCAAAGTACTTATCGCTTGCACTTATATCACTTGGATATTTAACACCAGGTAATGTGGCAGCTGCCACTAAATGACCCCTTCCTATGCCTGTTTCAAGCATTCCACCGATCCAAACAGGCCTATTCGCTACGCTATACCAGAAATCATGTATCTTTAAGGTTTCCCTTAGCCCACCAACTCTTCCTGGCTTTATGTTTATTATCATAGCAGATCCTAAGTAATAGGCCTTCCTTGCATCATTTACATCTTCTATGCTTTCATCTAGGCAGATAGGGGTTTTTATATGCCTTGCCAGCTCGGCATGATCCACGAGGTCTTTATAGTGCAAAGGCTGTTCTATCATTAGCAAGGCATAATTGTCTATCTTCCTAAATACATCTAAGTCCTCTATTCTATAAGCAGAATTCGCGTCCACTTGGAGAGGTAAATCATAACCATACTCATCTCTAATTCTGCTTATAGGCTCTAAATCATAGCCTGGCCTTATTTTTATCTTTATCCTCTTATAACCTTTTTCTAAAAAATCACCTACTTTTTTTATAAGCTCATCTACGCTTTTTTGAATCCCTATGCTAACTCCACTCAATATATACCTATTTTTACCTCCTAAAAGTCTCCATAAGGGGACACCCCTTAGCTTAGCCTCTAGGTCCCATAAGGAC
>WAJZ01000122.1 GCA_015523575.1 Candidatus Hestiella acidicharens
CTTCCAGGCATACCGGTAATCGCTATGGCAAGCCTTCCCTTCAGCTTTGTCCACCTTACAGCTTGTATCGGAACTTTCTCAGCAGCTCCTTTCTTTCTACCTTGTCATCATCGGCTTCCACGCCGAGCGGTTTAAAACCATCTGAGACCCCCAAAAGTGCAGCGCTTTCTCCTAAATCTGCTACAATAACCTTTAGTGGATTTGATGTAGCTACGTAGAGCGAAACTATCTCCTGTACGCCTTTCAACGAGTTTAACACGTTTATTGGCCAAGACTCCTTTATATAAATAACAAATACATGACCTACCGATATTGTTTTGCATGCATTTATTGCAAGGTTTATTAAATCTTCATGATTTCCTTCATGCCTGATGAGCCTCTTTCCAGAAGCCTCACAAAAAGCTAACCCGAATTTTATTGATGGGCAGCTTGTTATCAACGATTCATATATATCTTCAACGCTTTTTATGAAGTGACTCTGACCAACTATTATGCTTGTTTCTTCAGGAATGGGTACTTCCAAAACCTTTATTTCCAAGCTTTCTCACCGAGAAAAGTGATGTTTCAAGAAATTTAAATGCCTTTTTACCTAATCTTCTTGCGAAAGCGATCTTAGCCTCTCGATAAATCCAACTTTCTTCAGTAATTCCAAGAGGTATTCCGGTACGCAACTTATTTGTTCCCCTCTATTGTCTATTATGTTTTTTCTTATTATGGTTCCTTTACATACGTCTCTTTTATAAATGTTGGGAATGAGGGTTGAATATCCCATGTCTTTGAATAGGCTCAAAACTAATGGGTTTCCAGAGACTACCCCATCAAACTCTGGTAGCAACATCCTTAAATATTGTACCCAAACCTTATTCATCTCAGTATCTATAACCGGTGCTATGAATATCCTCTTGCAGTAGTCATCTCCAAATTCCCTTTCAAACGCAACCCTTAGCAGCATTATCCTTTCCCCTGCAGTTAGTGGATTCCTTATAGTATAGCTTTCCTGTGCAGACCCCACTACAACTATAACTTCTCTTGAGGATTCCAGGGCGTATTCTATTGCCTTTATGTGTCCATAGTGTACTGGCTGAAACCTCCCTGGAAACACGAGCCTATTAAATGTCTTCATTATGTGCCCCCCTTGTATAGAATTTTTTAGCCTATAAAATATTATAATATTGGAGCGTAATGAAAGCATCTAAAACTTTAGATGAAAAGGTGTTTGGATATAAGGTTTCGGAGGAGGCCCTAAGTCTGTCGAGAAGGTTTGGATATGCTAGCTACATAGTCGAGAGGTATTTAAGGCTCTTGGGCATGGAAGAAACAGAAGAGCTGCTAAAGGTAAATGAGAAACCTATGCCAAAAAGCTACAGGTGCAACGATTTTTTAATAGCTTGTGATGAAGTGGAGAAGAGGCTAAAGGAAAAGGAGTTCTTGGTAAGCAAGATCCCCTTTCTCCCCCACGGATATGAGGTCGTCTTTTCTCCCTATAGCCTTGGCGCGACCCATGAATATATGATGGGATATTACTACATACAGGATCCAGGTTCAATGCTAGTAGCATACCTCTTAGATCCAAGGAAATATACCACAATAGTTGATATGGCAGCTGCGCCAGGCGGAAAGGCAACCCAGATACTGCAATTAACGGAGGACTCCTCTAGGTTGATAGCAGTTGAATATAAGAGGAAGAGAATAAAGGCTTTGAGGTCAAACTTACAGAGGATGGGCTTTTCAAATTACTTAATCTTAAGGCATGATGCCAGAAAACTCAAAATAAAGGAGGCTGATAAGATCTTGCTAGACTCACCTTCATCAGGTGAAGGAATAATTAGGAAGGATCCAGGTAGGAGGGCAAGGTATACTAGGGATGACCTAAAGAAAATACACACAGTTCAATATGAACTCCTAAACAAGGCGTTCGACTTGGTAAAGAAAGGCGGTGAGGTCTTGTATGCTGCATGCTCAACAGCTATAGAAGAGGGCGAATACGTAATACACAAGGTTTTAGAGAGGAGGAAGGACGTCGAGGTGTTGCACGTCACTTCGCCTATTGGAGATAAGGCTTTTGTGGAGTATAACGGGGTTGAGTTTAATGCGGAGGTGTCTAAATGCATAAGGCTCTGGCCACACAGGCACTGGACCGAGGGGTTTTTCATATGCAAGATGAGGAGAATTTAACTTTGCTTCCTAAACGTGACTTGAAAAGGGTAGAGGGCTTTGCAAAGGCACTTGGAATACCACTCTCTTCTTTTCTTTCAAACCCAGTATTCCTCTCGAGAAATGGAAGAAAGGATGTCTTTGATTTACCCCTTTTTCCAAAGCTTGTTGTGAAAAAGTACCTTTATTCGCTAGGCTTTTATGTGGGCTATATCAAGGACAAGGTTTTTTACCCAAGCCTAATGCTATCAAAGAGGCTTTCGAGGTTGTGCTTTTTAGGGATATGTAACAGGGTTGATGATTTTGGAGAAAAGGTGTTTTTGTATAATAGGAGGGTTTTTGAAGAACACATAGTAGAATTCCGTAAGGGTATCTCTATTGTTGTAAATGAAAGAGGCGAACCCCTCGGTTGGGGCGTAGGCAAAGCTATATATGTGAAAAATAAAGAAATTAAAGTAGTTGACCCACTAAAAGATTTGGGATGGTATTTAAGAAGAGGTGGATGAGATGGTGTTTA
>WAJZ01000123.1 GCA_015523575.1 Candidatus Hestiella acidicharens
CAAATAAGCAATACTATTTATATGTGATTAATACTTGCATGTAGAAATATTTTTATATAACTCTTTTTTTAAATATAACCTTAGGTAATAGACATGGTAAATCCAATAGCCCAGTGGGTGGACTTTGGTCATTTTGGTATAAGGTCTTTAACGATAATAGGAATGGGTGTTCATTGGGGCATACTGCAATATGTTCTCGGTTTACCTTTCGCAGCCTTCATAGCACAGCTAATATATCTAAAAAAGAAGGATAAGCACTATTTAAAAATAGCAAGAACACTAATCAAAGCAACAGCAATAGTCTTCGCTGTAGGCGCCGCTACAGGAACCCTAGTCGAATTTGGATTAATAGTTGTATGGCCAAGGGTTCTTACTGCTGTTGGACAATGGCTATACTTCTCTATGTACTCAGAGGTTTTCGCTTTCATAATGGAGGTCTTAATAATATACCTCCTTTATTGGGCTTGGAATAAGATAGGTGACGTACCAAGGGCGATACTAACGTTTTTCGCTTTCATAGGTCCTTGGTACTCTGGTGCAATGATACTAGCAGTAAATGCATATATGCAAGTTCCAACGGGTTTATTGCCAGACTATAATGCTACAACTGGCCAATGGCTTTATTCACTTGGATATCCTAAAATACTTTTAGACGTACCAAAGCAGTATGTCTCATTGCTAAACATAACTACCCTCCAATCTCTAGGGATGACAATAAAAGATCCAACAACAAATGGGGTTTTGGTTTACATGCCTTCGAAAATAATTAATAGACTGACATATGAAGCATTAAATGGCTACACTGTTAACCAAAGTATATTGAAAGCTGTATTAAAAACAAGCTACCAGCACAACCCAGCAATTTTAAGCACACCAGTTCTCGCAATAGTAAATGGAATTATGACAGCGACTGTAAGGCATTGGGGATATATGACGATTCTATTCGAATCCCCAGACTACGCTTCCACTTTTCTCCATTCTATTGGAGCAGGACTTGTCGTTAGCGGCTTTACTATGATGGCTGGGTATGGGCTTAGGTACATAAAGGCGAAAGATCCAGACTATAAGAAATATCTAGAGAAAGGGTTTAAGTTTTCAACTATATTTTCATTAATACTCATAGCGTATGAAGGTTTTATTGCAGGTGACCAGCAAGCTAGGGTAATATTTAGGTACCAGCCCGAGAAGTTTGCTGCTGTAGAAGGTACCCTTAAAGGTTTCAATTCCGTATCAAAGATGTTGCACTTCGAAAAGATGGAGGCTTACCTTGAATACCTCAACCCGAAGGCACATTTACCACAATACTCGCAGATACCAAAGCTTTGGGGACAACTTGGGCCTTATGGGGTTGGAGTTAATAATTACAGACCTCCATTATTGGTAGACTGGACATATTTTGCTATGGTCATCTCTGGCTTCGCAATCGGAATCTTTGCAATAATCGTTACACTTTACATAATAGCGAGAAAAACAGATCTGCTCACAAAAGGAGGACATAAGGTATGGATCTACCTTACTATACCAGCAGTAATTCTAGCCCACTTTGCAAGTTTTATGGGCTGGGCCACGACAGAAATTGGTAGGCTACCGTGGGTAGTGTATGGTGTTATGACAATAAATACTGCAGCCTCTATAAACACGCCTCCATTGTGGGTTGATGTTGTAGGCAACATATTCTTCTTCTTAATTGCGGGGGGTGTTATGTATATGGCGTATAGGTTCCTATGGAAGCCAAGTAAGATAGAAAGGATTGAGGTGTGATGCCATGGTCCTTAGTTCTCTCTTTTGGCTCTCATTCAACTTTGGAATACACATTGTACTCGTCAACATAGTCCTAGGTCTCTCTATAATAGTTCCACTACTTAAGTATATAGGCTCGAAGAAAAAAGACAAGGACATGCTAGACCTTTCAAGAAAGTTAATGAGATGGATAGCAATAACATATGGAATCGGCGGAGTCTTTGGAACCGCCTTTACAGTATTTCTCTTCTCATACTATCCACTATTCATATTCTCTGCGGGTGACCTCACGGTAGACATATTTGGAATAGCAATATTCTTCATTATACTCAACTTCTTCTCAATAACTGCATATTGGTATGGCTGGGATCATTGGAGCGAAAGAACCCATAATATAATAGGAATACTCCTCGCTGGATCAGCAATAATGATACCATTTGGGTTCAGGGGTATCTTTGCATTCCTAAATGAACCAACAGGGCTAGAATTTGCAAACGGTCACCCATACATAAACGAAGTTTTAGCATATAGTAACCCAACATTTTGGCCGCTCTTCTTCAAGACGATCGATGGGGCACTAATAACAGCAATGCTTGCAACAATTGCAGGATTCGGGGTAGCATACCTACGAAACAAAGAGAATAGAATTTATTTCCAGAAATCCCTACAATACTTCCTCTTCCCGTCGTTTATAGGATTGCTAATAATGATACCCCTTGGATTTTGGTACCTAGAAAGCCTTGCTAACATACCTTACAAGTTCAACAGCATAATGGAAGGGCTGGGATGGACTATTGGGAATGCTGACCCAGCATTAAACATGAGCTGGCTCTTTGTCCTTTCTTTAATATTTACAACGATACAAATACTCTCAATCCTGTTTATATTATATAAGGGTACCAAAGGAGAATTAGTAACTAAAGGAACTGCTGCATCTTCGTTACTTGCAGGCATATTTGCTGCTGGAACGGTAGAGGCAATGGAGCAGCTAAACGCCTTTAGCCAATTCCCTAGGTTTATAGCTGCCCTAGGAAGCCAACAAATATCTAGGCTACCGGCACCTTGGAATAAAGTACTGCTAACAGGATTAAGCCTGGAAAGCTATAACCACTTAGCTGCCGCTCTCTATGCACAAATATTTACATCGATCATGATGGGCATAATGATAGTTGTACTCATCGTATTCATTTACATTATCTTCTTTAAACACAAAAAATAGTTTTTTTAATCCCTCTTTCTACAGTTTTTTCGGAGATAAAGATGCCAAAGGAAATGACTTGTAGCTTTTGTGGAAGAAAAATAGAGCCCGGAACAGGAAGGATGTATATAGGGCCCAGGGGAGAAGTCCTTTGGTTCTGCAGCAGTAAATGCTATAAAAATGCGCTAAAACTAAAGAGGAAAGCAAGAAACCTGAAATGGACTAAAAGAAAAATGTTGTTGAAGTAACTATTAACAGAAGCATTTAAATTTGCTAGCATAACTCTAATTTTGGTGTTTAGGATGGCATTAGCTGCACCTCCATCAGCATATGATAGGGCAATTACAATATTTTCACCTGACGGTGAATTATATCAAGTAAGGTATGCATTTGAAGCGGTAAAAAAGGGTTGGACAACGCTAGGAATAACGACCAAAGAAGGTGTAGTTCTAGCTGCTGAAAAAAGAAAGATGCTTCCACTGCTTGACCTTGAAGGTGTGGAAAAGATATATAAAATAGATAACCATATAGGCGTTACATTCGCTGGTATGGGGAGCGATGGAAGGGTATTAATAGACTATGCAAGGCAACTCTCAATAAAGCATAGATTAATCTATGGGGAATCCCCTTCGGTTGAATACATAACGAAGTCAGTTGCCGATATAAAGCAGGCATACACGCAACATGGTGGCTTTAGACCTTTTGGTGTAGCACTAATATTTGGTGGGGTTGACGACGATAATACTGTGAAGCTCTTCAGAACTGAACCAGGTGGACAATACTTTTCTTATTACGCAGTCGCAATAGGCCTTGGTGGAGATATCGCGAACACATATATGGAAAAGGAGTATAAGAAAGATATGAGGCTTGAAAATGCCATAGAGCTAGCCGTAAAGGCACTCTTTAAGAGCAGAGCTGCAACTAGTGATGAGAAGAAGGAAGAGCTAATAAAATACTTTGACCAAAGTGTTGAAATAGTTTATATCAGCGTTAAAGAAAAGATGTACACAAAAGTAAGCAGAGATGAGATAGCCAATATGGTGAACAAATATAAAGATGAGCTCCTAGCCTGAGTGAGCGTAATAATTTTTAGCAAGCCAAGTTCTCAAATTGGAACGGTGGTAAAAAGGTGGTAAAAAAACAAGACTACATAGTTGCGTGGATAGAAATAAAAGGACAAAGGTTTGAAATACCGGTTAAGCCGAACCTTGTATTTAAGTTTAAAAACGGAGAAAGTGTAAGTATATCAGAGGTACTTTGGTCCGACACAATCTTTAAGGATATAAGAAAAGGGTTGAAAGCGGGTCCCGAGGCGTTAAGAAGGGCTTTTGGTACTGATGATATAGAGAAAATCTCTGAAAAGATCATAAAGGAGGGACAGATACAGCTGACAGAAGAGGAAAGAAAGAAGCTTATCGAAACTAAAAAAAGGCAGATAATAAACTATATAGTTAAGAACACTATAGATCCTAAATCAGGTAAACCAATACCAGAGCAGAGGATTGAATCAGCTCTCGACCAGCTGAGATTTAGCGTGGATCCCTTTAAAAGCGCTGAAACCCAAGCGTTAGAAGCAGTAAAAAAGATTTCAATACTCATGCCAATAAAGGTTGCAAAGGCCTTATTAGAAATAGAGATACCTGCTAGTTACGCACCAAGGGCTTATAGAGAACTTCAAAAAGCCGGTGAATTGAAAAAAACTACCTGGAAAAGCGATGGGAGTTTGAAAGCAGAAGTAGAAATACCGGCTGGGGCACAGGTTGAAGTAATAAATAGGATCCAATCTATCTCTAAAGGGCAGGCAATAATTTCAGTAAAGGTGAGTTTGCATTGAGCTCAAATAAAAGGATCGTTGTCCCTGGTGAAGTGATAGAAGGCATTACTCCAAGCGTTCAGGAATTCTACGTATTTAACTATGGAGATACAACAAGGGCATCGATGATAGGGGTACTAGATATAAAACAAGATGGACAAATCAATTTCTCACCAATAAATGGCATCTACATGCCAAGAGAAGGCGATGTAGTAATAGGCCTGGTTACATCTCACGGTGTTTCCAATTGGTTCTTAGACATAAACTCCCCTTACCAAGCAATCCTTAGTGTACAGGATTTCTTTGGCGTAAGACAAAATAGCCAAGCTCCAGAAGATCCGTTTAGATACCTTCAGATAGGAGAGTTTGTAAAGGCAAAAATAGTAGCCTTTGATAGGATTAGAAATCCTCTGCTAACAGTCCAAGACAAAGGGCTTGGAAAGATAGTCGAAGGGAGTGTAATCATTATACATCCAACTAAAGTTGCGAGGGTCATAGGCAAGAAGGGTTCCATGATTGAAACCCTTAAAGCGACAACAGGTTGTGAATATTTTGTTGCAGTTAATGGGGCAATCCACATTAAATGTGGTAATAAAGACTTGGAAGCAATAGCAGAAACAGCAATAGAAACTATTGAGAAACAAGCTCATACAAGTGGATTAACTGAAAGGATAAAGAAATTTATTGAAGAGGAAAGAAAAATAAGAGGAGTGTGATAAATATTGATGGTTAGACCCGAGAAGTTTATTGATGGCTCTGGAAGAAGGGTTGATGGAAGGCTACCAAATGAGCTCAGACCTATAAAGATGCAAATTGGTCTTCTTAAAAACGCTAATGGATCAGCATTAGTTGAATATGGTCTAACGAAGGTTATCGCAGCTGTCTACGGTCCCAGAGAATCTCAAAAATTCGTTTCCCTGCCGGATAGGGCCTCTCTCAGAGTTAGATATCATATGGCACCTTTTTCAACAGAAGAAAGGAAAAATCCAGTACCAACAAGAAGGGAGATAGAGTTATCGAAAGTATTAAGGGAATCTCTCGAACCAATTGTCATGACCAACTATTTTCCTAGAACTACCATCGATGTATTTGTAGAAGTCCTTCAATCCGATGGTGGTACAAGAACAGTTGCTGCAACAGCAGCTTCCTTAGCCCTAGCAGATGCTGGTATTCCAATAAAAGCACTCTTTGGAGGGGTAGCTATAGGTAAGGTGGATGGTGTATTAGTCGTTGATATAAACGAGGTAGAGGATATGTACGGTGATGCAGACATGCCAATTATTGCTGCCCCTGACCTAAGCTTAGTGACCCTGTATCAATTAAATGGCGTACTCTCTAAAGATGAATTTCAAGAGGCCTTCGACATGGCAATAAATGCGATAACGAGAATTGTAAACATGGAAAAAGAAACGTTAAAAAGTTCTTATCAAGTTGAGAATAAGGAAGGTGACCTAGAGAAATGAGCATTACTCCATATAGAGTACCAGTAGTGCCAAAAATAAAGAGAGATAACTACATCAAACTTTATGAAAAAGGTTTTAGGACAGATGAGAGAGATTTCTATACGCCTAGAAAGATCAGCATAAAAACCAACGTGCTTGAAAAAGCCAACGGTTCTTCTTTAGTTAAACTAGGAAATACCACAATTTTAGCTGGGATAAAAATAGAACTAGGACAACCATATCCGGATACGCCGAATGAAGGAGTCTTACAAGTCCATGCCGAGCTTTCTCCTTTAGCATCATCGCTTTTTGAGCCTGGGCCGCCCGATGAGAACTCTATAGAGCTCTCTAGAGTCATAGATAGAAGCCTGAGGGATCCTAAGGTTATAGACTTTAATTCGCTTATAATCAATCCTGGCAATAAAGCTTGGGTAATATGGATAGACCTTTATGCGTTGGACTATGATGGTAATTTATTTGATGCCAGTATGCTAGCCACGATGTCGGCTTTGTATACAGCAAGGATGCCGGAGCTTGAAGAACTAGAAACAGGAGAAATAAAAATTAAAAATAAAGTTTCTAATAAACCAATAAAAATAAACAAAAGAATAGTTAGTGTAACTACGGCTAAAATAGGAAAATATATTATAG
>WAJZ01000124.1 GCA_015523575.1 Candidatus Hestiella acidicharens
GCGCATGGCTGATCTAAGGCCTAAGATTAAGGAAACGAAGTGGAACCCAAGCCTTGAAGAGGAGCTACTTAAGCAATGGGAGAAAGAGCCCCAAAATAGGGGAGGGAAGGGGGAATTATTGGTTATTGATACTCCTCCTCCGTACGCAAGCGGAAAGTGGCACATAGGCGGGGCAGCCCATTATGTCCAAATAGACATGATAGCTAGGTACTTCAGGCTTAAGGGCCTAAACGTTTTGCTACCGTTTTATGTTGATAGAAATGGACTTCCGGTAGAGGTTCAAGTTGAAAAGGCATATGGCATAAGGGCCCACGAAATTGCCTCTACCCCAGAGGGGAGGGAGAAGTTCCTTTCCCTTTGCAGGGGGTTTCTCGATAAGGCTGAGGAAGAAATAGTAAAGGTTTGGAAGAGGCTTGGTTGCTCCTTTGATTACTGGAGAAGGGGAACAGATAGCGAGGAATATAGGAAGGTAACGCAATCTACCTTCATAGACCTCTATAAGAGGGGGTTAATCTATGAGGCGGAGAGGCCTGTAAGGTGGTGCCCTAGGTGTAGAACAACGCTCGCGGAGGCAGAAATAGAGTACAGGGAGGAAGAAGGTTACCTCTATTATGTAAGGTATAAGCTCTTGGAAGAAGAAAGATACCTTATTGTAGCGACGACGAGGCCAGAGCTCTTAGCCTCGTGCAAGGCGTTAATATATAATCCAAGGGATGAGAGGTATAAAGGGTTGAAAGGGAAAAAAGCCCTTTCCCCAATATATGAAAACGTTGTGGAGATACTTGAGCACCCTTCTGCAGACATGGGGTTTGGAACAGGCCTTGTTATGGTATGCTCATATGGCGATGAAAATGACATAAGGTTGTTTAATGAGCTCGGGCTCAAGCCTAGCGTTGTTGTTGACGAATTCGGTAGGATGCTCCCCTCCTCCGGGTTCCTCTCCGGCCTTCCTGTAGAGGAAGCGAGGAAAAAGATCGTGGAAGCGCTGGAAGAGAGGGGGTTATTGGAAAAGAAAGAGAAGATAAGGCACAAGGTTCCAGTCTGTTGGAGGTGCAAGACCCCCCTGCAGATAATAAACAAGAAGGAGCTCTTCCTAAAGCAGCTTAAATTCAAAGACGATATAAAGAAGATAGCAAAAAGCATAGAGATAAGGCCGGAGATGCACAGGAAGAAGCTCCTAGACTGGATTGAAAGCATTTCAATGGACTGGCCGATATCTAGGGATAGGTTTTACGCAACCGAGATACCGCTTTGGAGGTGCACAAAATGCGGCTCAATACTACTTCCAGAGAAGGGGAAGTATTATAGGCCATGGAAAGAAAAGCCACCATTTGAGAGGTGTCCAGTATGTAATGCTCCAAGCAGCTATATAGAGGGGGAGAAAAGGGTTCTAGATACTTGGTTTGACTCAAGCATATCAATCCTCTACATAACTAGGTGGCTCCAGGACAAGGAATTTTTTGAGAAGGCTATTAAAAATTCCATCAGGCCGCAAGGTGAAGACATAATAAGGTCATGGCTTTACTATTCCTTGCTCAGGGTCTATCAACTTACTGGGAGGCCTGCTTTCAGGCGCGTAAGGATAACAGGTATGGGTCTTGATTCCAAGGGTAGGCCGATGCACAAGTCCTTGGGAAATATAATAGACCCTGATGAGATGATATCCAAGTATGGGGCCGATTCATTTAGGTTCTGGTCCGCGATATCATCAAGGCTTGGCTACGATTATAGGTTTGATGAGAAGAAATTCATAACAGGAAGGAACTTCGCGACCAAGATCTGGAACCTTGCCCGCTTTGTTTCTTCATTTCCATATGAAGGCGAGATAAATTCTAGGACGGACTTGGCATTCTTAGCCCTCTCCAAAGAGTATTGGGAGAAAATAAAGAGTGGTTACGAAAGCCTAGACATGTTTGAGCCTATAACGCTATTGTACGAGCTGATCTGGGACATCTTTGCATCCCACTACGTCGAGCTTTCAAAGGCAAGGGCCTATAACAGGGATGGCAAATATGGAAGTGAGGAGCAGAGGTCGGCGTGGAGAACCTTGCATGAGATCCTGAGGAACTCATTAGTGCTACTCTCTCCTATAATGCCTTTTATAACGGACTATTCCTTCAGGTCTCTATACGGGAAGAGCGTCTTTAATGAAAGGCTTCCAAGTGGCTTTATGAAAAGTGAAGAAGAACAGCTTGCAAGGGATGCGAGGAGCATAATGGAAGTAAACAAGGCGTTGTGGGCATACAAGAAATCCCGGGGAATGAAGCTGAAGGAAAGCATAGAAGGTATCGTAGCTATAGATGGGCGGCTGAAAGGTTATATAAAAGATCTGGAAGCCCTCCACAAATCTATGTTTACGGTTTATGAAGGAAAGGGGGAAAGGATTGGGGAAGGCGTTTATATAGTTTCTACTTAATGCTTTTTTCTTTGCAAGGAAATTTGCGAAGGGGATGCGAAAATGGAGAAGTACGACTTAATGGTAGTTGGTGGGGGTCCTGGGGGCTATCCAGCAGCGATAAGGGCATCCCAGCTCGGCATGAGGGTTTCCTTAGTAGAGAAAAACAGGCTTGGGGGGGAGTGCACTAACTATGGCTGTGTTCCAACAAAGGTGCTGCTTAGGCACGCTTTCATAATATATGAGGCACAAAAAATAGGAATAAAGGTGGCAGAGGAATTTCCAAGGATCATAGAGGCATCGCTTGAGGTAAGCAGGAAGGTTTCTGATGGGGTCTCCTACCTTTTGAAAAGGTATGGCATAGACGTCTTTTATTCAGAGGCAGAAGTGGAAGAGAAGGGCGATGCTTTCTATGAGAAAAACAACTCAATAAGTGCAAGAAAACTCATACTTGCTACTGGTACAGATCCTTCCGATTTAGGCAACATAAGGGCTGATGGTGAGCTTGTTCACAATAACAGGACTATATTAACTTTGAGGGAAAAACCATCAAGGGTGTTAATAATAGGAGGGGGCTACGTAGGCGTTGAGTACTCCACCTTCTTTTCTTCCATAGGTAGCGAGGTAACGCTGGTTGAAATAATGCCCACCATTCTCCCAAGTTTAGATAAGGAAGTATCGAGGCTTGCTGAGAGGTCATTAAGGAAAAGGGGGGTGAGGGTGTTGAAGAAAACTTCAGTAAAGGGCATAAAAAAGAGGGAAAGATACGTAGTTGCAGATTTAGGTAATTCTTCTGAGGAGTTTGACATAGCATTTATATCTGTGGGGAGGAGATTGGTCCTCCCAAATGTAAACGTAGGGAAGGACGAAAGGGGATTTATCAAGGTAGATAAATATCTGAGGACTTCTAAGAAAAACGTCTTCGCCTCGGGGGACATAACCGGGAATCCGATGCTTGCCCACAAGGCCTTCTTACAAGGAGTGCAGGCGGCAGAGAGCGCTTCAGGCCTCTTCTCAGAAATAAAATACGTGGTTCCTAGTGTGATATTTTCAAGCCCTGAAATATTTGCCGTGGGGTTTACGTTAGACCAAGCGAGAGAAAAGGGGATAGAGGCGAAGGAGACAAAGTTACCCCTAGGTGGATTGGCGGCTTCCCAAATAAAGGAAGAGGAGCTTGGATTGATAAAGGTTGTTTACGAAGACAAAACCAAGAAGGTGATAGGGGTGCATGCAATGTCTCCTAATGCATCAGAGCTGGCGCTCTCAGCAACCCTAGCGGTAAGGCATGGTATAACGCTTGACGAGCTTTCTTTCTCAACGCCACCCCACCCAACGATGTCTGAGTCCATGAAGGAAGTTGCTGAATTGGCTTTAGGAAGGCCAATACACTACTTTAAAGGGTAGGTATAGCTATTTGTTCAAGTTTTTTTAAATTATGGTGAGTTTATTCAATACATCTCCATATTATAAATCTAATTAGGCCACCTCTCACTATTAAACTTGGTGGAAGAAAAGTGATAACTGTTGTTGGAGGAGGCGGTAAGGTAGGCGTTACCACAGGTGCTTTCCTTCTGATAAGGGATGTAGATGATGTGATGCTAATAGACATAATTAAAGACAAGCCACAAGGCGAGGCTTTAGACCTTGGCCACATGCTCTCTGTAATAGGTTCTAGCAGGAGGGTTACTGGCTCAAATGACTATAAGGACATGGCAGGATCTGACGTAGTTATAATAACTGCAGGCTTTCCAAGGAAGGCTGGTCAGACAAGGGAAGAACTCTTAGCCATGAATGCAAAGGTAATGAGCGAGGTCTCCGCTGCCATTAAAGAATATGCTCCCAATGCAAAGGTATTGGTCTTAACAAACCCGCTAGATGCCATGGTTTACGTTGTCTATAAGAAGCTTGGCGTTTCAAGAAACTCTGTTATAGGGTTTAGCGGCATCTTGGACTCCTCGAGGCTTTCCTATTACGCATCGCAAAAACTGGGCATAAGCCCTGCCTCAATAACCCCAGTGGTCTTGGGCATGCACGGGGAAAACATGTTCCCGGTCCCTAGGCTTTCAATGGTAGGAGGGGTTCCCTTAAGCAACTTGATGCCTAAGGAACAGGTAGAAGAGGTAGTTAATAGGACAGTGAAGGCAGGGGCAGAGGTAATAAAGCTAAGGGGTTACAGCAGCAACTGGGCGCCAGCCGCGGGCCTAGCACTTATGGCAGAGGCCATAAAGAAGGATCAGAAGAAGGCGCTAATAGCTAGTGTGATACTTCAAGGAGAATATGGGGTTAATGATGTGGTTGCAGAGGTACCAATAATACTTGGAAAGGAAGGTGTAGAGAAGGTACTAGAAGTTCCGCTAACAGAGGAAGAAAAGGAAGGCTTCATGAAGAGCGTAGAGGCAGTAAGGAATCTCTTGGCCTCCCTTCCTCCAGAGTATAGATAATCCAAACAAAACACTTTTTTATCGAAAACACCTTGTTTTTTAAATACTTTTAATAAAAATTTAATAGCTTTTCACACCCCTAAACAACTGTAGAGGGAATCAAATATGGATGAATCAAAGGAAAGCGATGAGGCGATAAAGGAGGTATTGAACAAGCTGAGCGAGAATGAAATGAGGATGACACCCCAGAGGATATTGATATCGAAGACCATACTATCAATGGTAAAAAACCATGTAACGCTAAAAGACATATATGATGAGACTGAGAAGGTGTTGCCAAGGGTTGGCATGTCAACAGTATATAACACCATCAAGATGCTGGAATCCTTGGGTATCATAGACACGTTTTACGTAGATGGTAAGATGAGGGTTGACAGGACGCACCCCCATATAAACATATTCTGTAAGAACACCCAGGCAATAACTGATATAGATGGTAGTGCTTTAGAGAAGATAAGGGAGGTTTTAAGGGGTTATGGCCTTAAAATAGATATAAAGAAGGTAGTTATAGAGGCAAATTGCGAATAACCATAAGCCAAGAAACCTTATATCCAACCTTCTTATAGTATAGACCGGGGTATTGATATGAAAGAGAAGAAGTGCTCAAGAAAGCTGTCCCCCTTCCAGACCCTCACAACAACGCTTTTTCAAGTAATGCCTATGCATGCAAACCCCCTTGGGTTGCTTTTTGGTGGGGTAATGGAGGACTGGATGGTTCAAGTCTCTAACATGGAGGCTACAAGGGTTGCTAGGAGGCCTACGCTATTGGCTGGTATGGACAACATATTTTTCATATCTCCGGTATTGGTTGGAGAGAATGCAATGATAACCGCATGGGTTGACTACATAGGAAACACTAGCATAGACGTGAGCCTCCTAGTTGAAGCAGAAAATCCTGTGCTTAATGAAAGGAGGCTCACGACGCTGGCGCATATGACTTATGTAGCAGTTGGTAAAGACCTAAGGCCCGTTGCAACTGACGTATGCATAGAGCCGAGGAGCAACGAGGAGGAGTCGCTATATGAAGATGCAGTAAAGAGGAGGGAGCAGAGGCAGAGGAGGATTTCTGATAGGAAAAAGAAGGCTCTAGACGTTTCTCCTCCAAAAGGTTTGGGCAACAATTACGCGATAACAAACTACAGGGTTGTCATGCCAGAAGACGCGATGGGTACTAATACCCTCTTTGCTGGAAAGCTTATGAAGTTGTTAGACGAGGCTACAGCTCTCGTCGGCGTAAGGTATTCAAGGGGTCCCGTTGTAACGGCCTCTGTGGACACTACAGATTTTTACTCTCCAGTAATGGTGGGGGATACGTTGATAGTTTACAGTACTTTGACTTATGTTGGAAAGAGTAGCATGGAAGTCCTTGCAAAGGTAGTAAAGAGGGATGAGATTAACGGGGAGGAGAGGCATACAACTACGAGCTATTTCACGCTTGTCCACATAGGTCCTACGGGCAGGAGTGAGCCCATCCCAGCCTTCAATATAAAATATAGGTACCAGAAGGAGATGTTTAGCAAGGCTCAGAAGAGAAAGGCCTCTAGGCTTGAAAACCTCAATACCTTCAAGGAAAATGCAGAAAGGATTGTAGAGCTTGTTAACGCTAAGAGGATTTAATAGCTATAGTAGCTCTAGGGCAATGGCAGAGGCTCCACCAAGTCCATGGCAGATAGATGCTATGCCCCTCTTTCCACCATGTTTTTTCAACACATTTATGAGCTCTAGGGTAATCCTTGCACCACTCATCCCAAGGGGATGACCTATGGCTATGGCCCCTCCATGAACGTTCATTTTTTCATATGGTATGCCTATCTCTTTGTGAGCAATGAAGCTGTTTACTGCGAATGCCTCATTATTTTCCCAGTAGTCTACATCATCAACGCTCCAGTTTAATGATTTCAGCAGCTTTTTGATAGCGCCAACCGGAGCTGCTGGGAACTTCCAGGTTTCAACGGCATTAAACTCGAATCCAAGGATCCTTGCAACAGGCTTCAAGCCCATCTCCTTTACTGCATCCTCCCCAGCAACAAGTATCGATGCTGCGCCATCGCTTATCTGAGAGCTGCTACCCGCTGTATGCACACCAATAAACGCTGGCCTTAGTGCTTTAAGCTTTTCTAGGCTAGTATCCCTTCTAATTCCTTCATCTTGATCTATGATTATCTTTCCATCGACCTCGTAGGGTATTACAAAATCTTTCATTAAGCCATTATCCCAGGCCTTTCCAGCTCTCATATGAGATTCGTAGGAGATCCAATCCAGCGTATCCCTATCGGCGTTGTACTCCTTTGCCGTCATGTCTGCCTCTTCCCCCATTATTTTATTAAACACGGCATCATATAGACCATCATATATCATCGAGTCAAGTATCTTCATTTCCCTTCCAATTAAGTGCTTGACCCCCCATCTGATCTCCCTGCCTAAGAGGAAAGGTGCCCCGCTCATAGATTCCATACCCCCAGTTGCTATTAGCTTAAAGGAGCCTGTCTCTATGTAGTTAGCTGCGGTTATAATGGCGTTCATGCCGCTTGCACAGACCATATCGACGGTCATAGCATCTATGTATTCAGGAACCCCGGCCTTTAGCGTGGTCTGCCTTGCCGTGTTCATGCCAGTTCCACCCCTTATTACATGCCCATAGATTGCAAACTCTATATCCTTCGGTGATATACCAACCCTTTCTATAAGTGATTTAAGGGTATACGCTGCTAGGTCTGTTATGTTCACGTTCTTTAGCTTGCCTCCAAATTTTCCAACAGGGGACCTTAAACCATCAACTATATATACACCGTTTATTTTAGGCATCAAAACCCACCGTGTAATGTGGTCTAGCAAGGCTATAAATATGCTTAAACATGGCTTATTTATAAGATACAAAGCTTTATTTTTCTTAATGTCATCCTACATTGTGGATTGATGAAGAATGCTATGGGGTAGCGTGTTAGGCGGTTATCCGAGGTCTGATTATGTGAGGCATGAGATGAGGGATGCGGAGCGTGGTGACTCTGCTTTTTTGTTTCATGAAGTAGCAATAGCGCTAGCTTCCGCCTCCGTAATAGGGGCACAGGTTGCCTCAGGAATGAGGTATGCAACCGATGGGATGATAGACTTTCATGATATTTTCAGGCCCTTTGTCATGTCTTGGAGAAACGTTTCTATTGATGGATTGATAAGGTATTTCGATAACAACTTCTTCTACAGGATACCCGTTTTTAATGGAGAGCCAGACCCAGCCCGCTTTGTTTGGGCTAATAGAGTAAAGGCTTTCAAAAGCATCAGCTCGCCTCTTGGCATGAAGGTAGTCATTCCAGGCCCTCTCAGCTTCTTGCTTATGAGTAAGAACGAGAGTGGATTAAAGGAACGAGAGCTGGGTTATAGCATTGCAAAAGCCATCTCTTTGGAAGCAAAAGCTGCTGAAAAGGCAGGTGCGGCTGCTATGCAGATAGATGAGCCCATACTCTCTGACCAGGAAATAGATGATGATCTTGGGGACCTTGAAGTTGAGCTCCTTTCAATAATATCAAGCAACGTAAGTCTGCCAACAATCCTTTCCATTTATTTCGATGTGCCAAGGAAGGGGATCTATGAAAAGTTAATCAATGCTAAAGTAGATTACATTTCATTAGATGTGGCAGACTCTCCTAGGAGGGCCATGGAGTTAATCAACGCTAAAGGCTTTGGGGATAAGAGGCCTGTGCTGGGATTGATAGATGCCAGGAGGATACATGACGATAATTATGATAAAATAAAGGACATAGTTAGGAGCGTCACAAAGGATCATGAAGAAGTAGGCATTACAACAACGACTTGGTTTGACACAATTCCTTATGGCTTTGCCATAAGGAAAACGCAGCTACTTGGCATGTATCTAGAAAGGCTAGGTAGTGATTTAAAGCTAGAGGTTATCAACCCTATAACGGAGGTAAGGTAGGCGATGACATACGAAGTTCCCAAGCTATTCCCCACAACTGTCGTAGGTAGCTACCCGAAGCTTGGTAATGCGGCGGAGCTGATAAAGAAGAGAGAAAGGGATGAGATAGGGGAAGAGGAGTTCCACGTTAAGGTAAGAACTTCCATAGATGAGGTTGTGAAGGATTACATAGATGCTGGGATAGATATTTTAAGCGATGGTGAACAGTCAAGGGAGGACATGGTAGTTTATTTTGCGCAGAGGCTTAAGGGATATAGTAAAGGGGACTGGGTAAGGATCTTTGACAACGTGTACTTTAGGAAACCTATTATAAAGGAAAGGCTCGAGAGGGCTGGAGAAATGATAGTTACTGACTGGAAATATGCAGAAAGCGTTGCTGGAGGGAGGCCAGTAAAGCTAATAATAACAGGCCCGTATACAATGCTTGAATGGTCATTCGATTTGTTTTATAAAGACAGGGAGGAGCTCATAATGGATTTTGCGAAGATAATAAGGGAAGAAGTTTTGGAGGGTATTAGGGCAGGTGCAAGATATGTGCAAGTTGACGAGCCGGCCCTCTCCACTAGGCCTTGGAAGGAAGAAGCCTACTTGCTTAAAGAAGCCCTAAAATACATATTTAATGGTGTTGATGCAAAGAAGATAATACACATATGCTATGGAAGGTTGGAGAAGATATTACCTTATGTATTAGATTATCCCGTTGACCAATTTGATCTAGAGTTTAAGAATAGCAACTTCAGGCTGTTGCCATACTTGAAAGAATATGGGTTTAACAAGGAGCTTGGTTATGGGGTCGTTGATGTTCATACATTACAGGTAGAGACTGTCGATGAGATCATTGAAGCAGTTGAAAGGCTCATGAAGTTAGATTTAATAGGACCTGAAAAGGTATACCTAGACCCTGATTGCGGGTTAAAAAGGTTGCCGAGGGATGTAGCTAAGGAGAAGCTCTCAAACATTTCAAAGGCTGCTACCTCTCTGAGGAAAAGGTATGGCTGAGGGATACTTTTTGCAAATTTGGACAGGTAAGCTACCAACAGAGGTGCTCTCCGAAATAGTATTGGATAGGGTAAATTCTTTAAGGAGACCATCAACGCTCATTGGAGGGGAAGTAGGCGAGGACTCAGCGCTAATAGACTTGGGTCATTGTATTTTGGCCGTTCACTCCGACCCTGTCACCGAGGCAAGGTTTCATTCAGGTTCCATCGCTGTTGACGTTTCTTCAAATGACTTGGCAGTAAGTGGGGTAAGGCCTAGGTGGTTCATCCTTGATATACTCATGCCTGGAGGTTCCTTATATTCATCGCTAAGTAGCATAGTTGAATCAGCCTCGAGGGAAGCGGAGAGGTTAGGGATAGAGATCGTTGGAGGGCACACCGAGTCAACCCCAGGCCTAAAATCTCCAATAATAATTGGGACTTCGCTGGGGTGCACATGTAGAGGTTGCGTTTATCCAACAAGGAATGCAAGGGAGGGGGATATAATATATCAGATAAACCCTGCTGCTATCGAAGGGACAGCTATAATTTCTACTGATTTTAGGGACTTAGCATTGGATAGGGGCGTTGATGAAAAGGTGCTTGAGAGGGGTTCGGAGTTCATAAAGAGGATAAGTGTTGTGAATGAAGCCATTAGCATATCAGAGCTGGGTCTTGTAGATGCAATGCATGATCCAACGGAAGGGGGGGTCATTGGAGGGCTTTATGAAATTGCCTTTGCATCAAGGCACAACGTTGAGGTATACCTTGAAAAAATTTTTGTTGAAGATGAAACGATTATGCTTTCAAAAGCCTTGGGGGTAGACTATACAAGGCTTATAAGCAGCGGTACAATAATTGCTAGTGTTCCGCCTTATAATAAAAGGGACTTCGAAAACCACCTCGAATCGCTAAGGCTCAGATATGATGCGATAGGAAGGGTCTTGAATAAGAATGAGAACCCAACCCTTATTATTCTTAAGGGTGGGAAACATATCGGCGATATAAGTTCTTCACCAAAGGACGAGATATCGAGGCTGTGGGAAGAAAAGATATGATGTTTATCATAGTTTCTGGCACGCCTGGTACTGGAAAGACCTCAGTTTCAAAAGCCTTGGGGCAGGACTTAGGGTGCAGTATTATAGATGCCTCGAACTTTGCTTTATCAATAGGAGCAGTTTTGTGGGATGATAGGCAGAGGAACACCCACGTTATCGATGAGGAAAAGCTAAAGGATGGGATATTTAAGGAGAGCTTGACCTCTGCGTGTGTTATAGTTGCAACGCACTACCCAGACCTGTTCTTGGAAGATGAGAGGTTTTATGAAAATACTCCATTTGCGGTACTTCTAAGGACGAACCCTCTCGAGCTAAGGAGAAGGCTAAGGAAAAAAGGGTGGAGGGAAGAAAAGGTAATTGAAAACGTCTTGGCCGAAGCCTTCAATACGGTAGCGGAGGACCTATATCCTTATAGTGACATGGTAATCGAGGTAGACACCACGGCTACAGGCCCTGTAGATGCTGTTGATGTAATTTTCGAGAGGCTACATAAATTGGACTTTGGGATAAAGGTCAACTGGCTCCTTAAAGGAGAGGTTGTCAGGCTAGCTTCTGAAATGCTTAGCTGGCTCGATTCTAAGAATTATAGGATTTGATATCGAGGGGGACTGTAGCAATGCCTCTCCAGGTTCAAGTTTGTCTAGCTGCGATATTATCTCTTTTTTAAGGTTCATAGAAAGGGAGATGATCTCCTTATCTCTGGCACTTTTTAAGGAGTGGACTATTTTTGTATTAGAGTTCAGTAGTATGCTGTTTGGAATTAAGGCTGGGGATTGTGTAGAAACAACTATGCTCATCCCATACTTCCTCGATTCTGCAAATACTTGCTCAAGGAACTTGGCTTCTCCTTGAAAGAGGTTCTGTGCCTCATCTATTATTACGAGCAGGTTTCTGCTCTTCTCTCTTAGATAGAGGAGCGCTAATAGCAACAAGGCAAATGCCCTCCTCGAGCTTATGTTTTCTATTTCGCTTAGCCTAACGATATTTATCCCAGGGCCTATGTTTAGGGGTCTGGCTTCTTTAGGGATTGATTTTTTAAGTGCATTAACTTTCCTTAGTAGCCCTCTCTTTACTTCTCTCCCCCATGCATCTGTTCCGGCGTAGCTTTCTATAGACTCTACTAAGTTGTGGATTGATGTAGGCTTATATTCCTCTATTACCTTCTCTAGCAAGTACTCTTGAGGGGGAGTAAGTCCGAGGCTAAGGCTTAGGGAATCAATGAGTATGTCTTGCCTTTGTCTAAATTCTGGAAGTTTAAATGGGTCTATAGAAGCCTCCCTGCTTGGAATTACGTTTGACATGCCCTGGAAAACACCCTCATACTCGCCTGTCCAGTCTAGGATAATGACATCAAAGTACTTCGAAGACCTATATGCGATGCTTGCAGCCGTTGTGGATTTGCCATTGCCCGTAGAGCCAAATATAGATACATGCCCTTGGATGTCTTTAACCCCTATATAAACATCTTTTTGGTATGCACCCTCATAGGTTTTCCCTATATAAATTTCCCCTCCTTCGGGCAGTAGCCCCTTTCCACTTTCTATAGCTAGTATGTCGCTGTTTCCTACAGGAGAGATGTTTCTC
>WAJZ01000125.1 GCA_015523575.1 Candidatus Hestiella acidicharens
ATCTTAGGGAGATATTTCATAAGGGGATTAGCTGCACTAGGAGGTGGAGCCAAGGGGGTGTAACTATGGTTAAAGTAAAGGTAAAGAATCTAACGAAAATTTTCAAGAAAGGAAAAAACATCGTAGTAGCGAACGATAAAATCTCGCTAGAGGTTGATGATGGTGCAACTTTTGGCATACTTGGAGAAAGTGGTGGAGGTAAAACCACTTTATTGAGGCAAATAGCTGGACTAGAGGTACCTACAGATGGATATATATACTTTGATGAAAAAGTTGTTTCTGCCCCCAACAAGATCATAGTAGAGCCAGAAAACAGAAACCTATCCCTAGTTTTCCAAAACTGGGCCCTCTATCCAAACATGACGATATATGATAACATAGCCTTTCCATTAAGAAACATAAAGATGCCAAAAAGCGAGATAGACAAAAGGGTAATAGAGATATCAGAAACGCTAAACATAAAGCAAGTGCTGAAACATTATCCTAGAGAGGTCTCCGGCGGGCAAATGCAAAGGGCTGCCCTAGCTAGGGCCCTCGTAAAGAATCCAAGCCTATTACTTTTAGATGAGCCCTTTAGCAACCTAGATGCACAGATAAGAGACAGCGCTAGGGCATTAGTAAGGAAGATACAAAAAGAACTTAACCTAACTACAATTATCGTCTCGCACGACCCTGCAGACATTTTTTCTATAGCAGAAGATGCAGGAGTTATAGTCAGGGGGAAGTTTGTTCAGATAGGTAACGTATCGGAGCTCTATAATAACCCAATAAGTGAAACTGTCTCGAAGCTTTTAGGAGATATAAATATTGTAGAGGGTGAAGTAAAAGGAAAGACTATAGTTATAGGGAACCTTGCTATTCCATTCGATAAAAAGATAGATCTAACGGAAGTCAAGGTCGGAGTAAGGCCGGAGGATATGAGAATTTCGCAGACAGAAACAATTAAAAACTATGTAAATATCGGAAAGGTTAAGGTTAAGGTTTCTAGCTATTCTGCAGGTATCTTTAAGCTTATTGTTTCCCCTATATCAAATGAATCTATAGAGTTTTCTGTGAACTCCGAAACTCATATACGCCCTGGTATTGAAGCCTTTCTGTTCATCAGACCAGAGAAGATGAAGCTTTTTGACAGTAATGGAAACAGGATAATGTAACCCTAAGCCTTATCAATTCCTAATAAAAGATAGGGCCGGGCATAATATAGCATAATATAGAATTTAAAGGTTAGAGTAATCTGCTTTCTATAAAAAGCCTTTTTCGAGCAGTAAAAGATAAAGTTCATCCATATTAAACCACAGTAACTCCTTCACTAGGGTGCACAAAGTAGTAACTCGCTTCTAAATTAAAGTGTCTTCTATACTCTTTATAGAGATTCTCCGCTATTACTGAGGATCGCTCCTTATATGACAATATTATGGCAGAACCTCCGAAACCTGCACCAGTGAGCCTTGCACCTAGTGCCTTTTGCTTTAGCGATTCACTCACAATAAAATCTAACTCCGGACTACTTACCTCATAATTATTGGCTATATCATTATGGGATTCTACCAACAGCCTACCAAATTCTTCTATCCTACCAGATTTTAAGAAGTCCCTAGCCGTCAAAACCCTCATGTTTTCCCTTACTACGTATCCCATTCTCTTGGCATATAGTTTTGGCAATACCATCAAATCTTTTTCCTCCACATATTTTGAGCTTTTTTTCTTGAGCATTTCTAAAGAATTTTCAACAATCCTCTTCCTATTAGCGTATTCTGTTGAAGCGAGCTCTCTCTTAATTCCAGTATTAAACACAATTACCTGTACATCTGAAGGAAATGGTATATATTCGTAGTGCAGGGATTCAGTATCTAAAAATATAGCATGATTTTCTTTACCAAAAGATACTGCGAATTGATCAAGTATGCCAGAAGGAATACCAATAAAGTCATTTTCAGCCTTCTTTCCAATCATCGCCATTTCGAGCTTGTTTAAACCTAAGGCATAGTCCTCGTTTAAGGCCATCACCACTGCCATCTCTAGGCTAGCGCTTGAGCTTAGGCCCACGCCTATCGGGAGGTTACCCTGTAACTCCCCTTTAATTCCACCTGGTTTAAGGTTCATGTTAAAAAGAACATAATAGATTCCTAGTATATAGTCTATCCACTTGCGAGTTTTTCTAATAGGATTAATACCAACCTCTATAAATTCGTTAAAGAAACTTGAATAGACTGATATAGTTTCGTGTGCAGTATAAAGGAAGGTTGTATGAAGGTCTATAGCCATTGGCATGACATAGCCATAAGAGTAATCTGTATGTTCTCCAATTAAGTTAACCCTGCCAGGCGAAATAACCTTTCTCAAATCACCCACCTAGCCTATACACCTACCTAGAAATGAAGAATTGACCTTTCTGCATACGTCTTTCATCTTCCTTGCATTTTCTTCAGGTATCCCATCATATGTAAAGTCCCACGTACTCATTTCAATGCCTGCTGAATACTTTATTTTATCCTTGTCCCTCAGCAAAGGATAAATCTCAAGGTGCATGTGGAAATATTCTTCATGCTTCCCAATAAACGGGGCCTGTATCAGCGCAAAGGAATAAGGCATTTGCCTATCAAAAAGCTTATTCAATATCTTTAGCGCAGCCTTTAGAATATCAGCAAAGTCCTCTACTTCTTTTTCATTAAGTTGTGTTAGATACTGCAAATGTCTTTTAGGGTAGATGTGCAATTCATAGGGCCATGAAGAAAAGAATGGCATTAAAAGCACAAAGCCATTATTTTCATAGATAACCCTTTTCTCACTAGCCATCTCTTGGTTGATTATCTGACAGAAAATACAAACATTAAACCTCCTGTAATATTTTCTTGAGTTTTCTACAATATTCCTTATCCTAAGAGGTATAAACGGCATTGCGTAATACTGCCCGTGAGGATGAAAAAGGCTCACGCCTATTTCCTCGCCCTTATTTCTAAATATCATTAAATATGCAATCCTTTTATTACTTCTGTACCTTTCTGTTATCATCTTCCATTGCGAGATAACTTCCTTTAATGCTTCATTGCTTAGCTCATCTAGGTCTTTAACGTTATGGTCTGGAGTCTCTATGATTACACCACATTCGCCTAATGCCCTTGACTTAACATATATCCCTTCATTATTGACGCTTTCTGCATCAAAGCTTAATGCAGAATATTTGTTGGGTAAAACGAGCGTGTTCCAACCATAGCCTGTCTCCTCTGAGCCCGGGCAAAAAGGACAATAACCCTCTGTTCTCCACCTCCTTTCCTTCCTGACAGAAGATACAATTATCCATTGACCTGTTAGAGGATTGTATCTTAGTTCCCTCATTCCAATCCCAATATGGCTATAAAAATAAAAGTAATAAATATTTTACCTCATTTCTCTTACCTATAATGTATTGGGATTGAGATGAAATTTGAACTTAAGGATTCTTCTATTTTTGAAGGAGACTCAAAGTGCTGTGATATAGAAACTCTTGGCAAAAAAGAGATCAGGGTTAAAGGAAAGATACCCTACAATTTTTCAATAAAGTTTACCTTTTCAGGCTATAAGATTATGGAG
>WAJZ01000126.1 GCA_015523575.1 Candidatus Hestiella acidicharens
GCCTTCTTCAGTCCCTGGTAGCTTTCGTGAAATTGTCGCTAACTGGTTGAATTCAGGTGTGAGAACTTTCAGCCTATCGCGCATCTCATCCAACATTTGCTTAAAATTATCTACCTTGCTATCTCCACGAAAGTCCTGAGCCATGCTATATTCCCCTCCTCTCGGCTATATCGTTTGCATATACTAACTCTGCATACTCTCCCAACCTCTTCTCAAGTAGCTCTAGGTCTGCTAGGCGTAGGTAATTGAACCTTGTCGACACTAACTTTCCACTGCTCAGGCGGAAAAACGCTAGGAACGTTGCCAACCTCCTGAGGCCGTTAAGTGTTGTCCTCCTAGCTATATTATCAAGATCTAGCCTGTCTAAGTTATAGAGAATGTATTGCTCTGCTGGGTAAGCAGGGTCATATGAGAGGAGATCCGCAAGGCTCTGCTCAGCGAAGCCTTTAGAGGCTCCTAGATCCCAGTCGTACCTCCACCTTCTACCCCTCATATTTTTATATACAACACTATAGTTCTTGGGTGGTTCAATCCTACCCTTTAAGGCATTATCAACTACAACTAGTACCTTCTCCGGAAACCCGAGCCATTCAATACTAGGGGGCTCAGCTATATAGTAGTATACCTCCGGCACCATACGGGTCCAATACTCATACACGTTTTCAGGGATGAAGCCTAAGGCATACTCGGCGAGGGCCTTACCTACATCACAAAGCCTCCAGCTACCGCGCGTCCCCTCTACCACCAAGCCCTCCCTTGCCAGCTCCCTGAGGAACCTATATACTAAACCGGAGTTCAGCTCAAATACCTTAACTAGACGGCCAACGGGTACCGGAAGATCCAGCTTCCATGCCTTAGCCAGTTGAAGTAACACAACATGCCTAAGCCTAGACATACTTAACAATGCCTACCCCGGTATAAGTCTAATAAGCAACCTAATAAAATTTAGGCAGTAATTGCCTACAATTCATTAAGCTCATGCAAAAAGACTTCTGCCCCTTATAATATAGCTACAGATGCATCTATGATCAAGCCCCTTCCAGGCGACTTTATTCCTCTCTCTCAATGGAAAGCTTGCTCAGTTCCTCATCTCAGTTCTTCAAGCCCTTGTGTATTCTTTGTGCAGACCTTACTAAATCCTCTTTTAAGGTTACAACAACCTCCTAGTCCTCCTCAAGGTCTAGAGAGTCAAGAGGCTTCGATATGCCCTGCTCATATCTGACCCGTATAACCTTAAGACAGCACACTCAGCTCATATATCTATATATATTCTACGTTAAAAGGTCACAAGATTTTATGACCTAAAGAAGGCGTCCCATGTGTCGCGCTACAATATATAAATAGGAAATGTCCGGGATACTATCAATATCAACTATATGGCATTTAAGTGGCAATCTTTGAAGCCTATTGCTACACGCTCAAATCCCAGCAAGTCCAATACACCCATAATTGTTAGGCTTTTTATTTCCATTTCCGATAAGTTTTTATAGTTGAAAAAGTGCCTCCATATATGGTGATTCTGGAGATAATGCAGTGCCTATCCAATTCTCTAGCCGGAGAGCAACAACATGAACCCTTAAAGAAACTAGCAAGGGAAGGTTCTGTGGTAAATGTTGCTAGGAAGCCAAGGTTTCTCATGCGTCTCTTTACATGTGGGAGGAATGAGAATAGTGACACAAGGCTTTCAAGGTGAGAGAAAAAGACGAAAGGATGTAGTTACCTTGGGAGAGGGTTTAGTTTTTGATAGAAGTAGAGGGGAAATATCCCTTTCTAAACCTCAACTTCTACCGGAGGATACCGTAGCACTTAAGTTTGCAAAGGTTCTAGAAGACTCCAATATAGATTATGTGCTGGTCGCTGGCTATACTGCAATACTCTTCGGTAGGGGTAGGAGGAGTGATGACATTGACTTCATAATAGGAAATATTAAAGAGGATGACTTCATGAGGCTCTGTGAGACAGCTCACAGAGCAGGATTCTTGCTAATGCAGGGAGACATTTTGTTAGAGGAATCTATTAGGAAGGTCTATCGTGAGTATCTTGCACGAGGGTATAGTGTCAGATTCATGTATAAAGACTTAATATTGCCTAACGTCGAGGTAAAATTTGCTAGAACAAATCCTCACAGCTATGCTTTAATTCATAGCATAACTGTTTTAATAAACAATGAATATATGATTAGAATCTCGCCACTAGAGCTCCAAATAGCCTACAAGCTATACTTGGGCTCCGATAAAGATGTAGGCGACGCCGTATTTCTTTACACATTATTTAAAGAAGCTATAAGCCACGATGAGCTTGACGCGTGGTGTGAAATGCTAAGAGTGGATTGTAGTGTTTTGGAGGTAGATAAGTGATGGCCTCAGACGCATTGATAAGGGATCTTGAAGAGGAGAGGCGCAGAAACAAGTTAGATACTATACGCCATGCCAGATGGGAGGCTGAGATGGTGAAGAAGCTTGGTTCTAAATGGTTCGAGGTGCGTGACAAGTGGCTCATGGAAGCATTTGAAGCTGATAGAAAGATGTGGCAGAACTCAAAGGTAAGAGAGGCCTTAATAAGAGCGATACTAGCTAGAGACAGAGAGATACAGTAGTGAGCTATCCTGCCTACGGAGCTTCTCCGGTTCCACCTGCCTTTATAATTAGTAGCTTTGTGTGGGAGTTCAGGGCTGGCTCGCATAGCAACCTAACCTCATGCCTTAATGATAGGCATGGACCAATGTTGTTTTTCTTATCCCTTCCCCAACGAGACGCCATCAAAACAATCTTTGGATCCAAATAAACTTAACCATCCACAAGCCTCCCCTTGCATATCACCGCTTTGAAAAGCAAGATTTTTACAAGCAAGAATTTATAAAAGCATAAAAGGTGATTAAGGATGACTTCGAGCAACAACTTAAAGCCTTTGTGCCCTCTTTTCAAAGAATAGCTCACGATTGAGGTTGTTTACATTATATTACCTTTACCTCTTGTATTCCAAGGTCAGGGCCCACCACCATAAGGTAGCCATTAGATATTGGTATCCAGCTTAGTTCATCGCTCATAGGCTCGGAGGCTATTAGTATTGCTTTTTCTCCATGCGCAAGCTTCGTCATTATCAGTTGAGACGTTTCTTTTGATAGCCTTTTCAACTCGAAACCTTCTCCAGGTCTCTCCAAATAATATAGCGTGTAGTATTCGGTTTGTTCCTTGGCACACCTTAAAGCATAGAGCATATCTTTATCGCTAGCTATGAAATTTAGAGAGGAGAAGTTAATATCATTTTTGATGATCTTTTCCGCGGCACTTCTGACACCCTCCACTGGATTTCCTAGGTCCTCAGCTTCCTGAACCACTATGTGAAAGAATACTTCAGAATCCGTAACCGTTCTGATTATCCGCTACTTTTGAAACTTTTGAAATAATCGTAGCGGATGACCTTCCAGCCTCCCACCTTCATTAGCTGGCTTTCGGGGGGAACGGAAACTCCCCACATCTTTGGCTGGCTTTCGGGCTTATGAAACCCCACATCTTCAGAGCCATCCTATAATCATGATTATCTGTGGAAAGTATTAAATATTTCGTTTGTTGCTATCTATGAAACACTCCCCGAAATCCTGATAATCTTTGCGGACTAGCTCTAGTAATGCTTGCTTATCATATATTGTACCGTTGTGAGCGAAGACCCAGTTCCTATACTGCCATGGATGGGTGTTTTTCTTTATAGCACTCCCAACGCTCGCAAGCCTGACGTGAGAAACAATTATCCTGCCACAAACACTTTTTCGGATTACCTTTTCAGCGTTATCCGAGGAATATAATGGTAGAGGTTCTTTGTAGATATGCCAACCAACATCATTAAGATATGCGACGCCCCAACCACTAGGATTTTTATGTGAGAGCTCTACAAAACTACCTACAGGAGACTCAAAGAAGCTAAAAGAAACGTTTACAAGCTTATTAGCATATAAACCAAATAACCGACACACATAAATCTACCTCCATCAATAATCTTATAAATGCTGAACTGTATTAAGTTCATCCTTTTACTTCCTTAAACAACCATTGTATCTGAATACATCATAAATGATTTTGGCTCATCATCTTAATGCAGTAATAGTATGGAGGCTACCCTAGAAAGTAATGCAGTAATTACATTATTAAGCATACTTTGTAATTATTTAATCTGACTATGAGAATGCAATTGCGCACTTCTTAGTAAATATTAGGTCTAAGAGCCTTTCTAGAGCTTCGTCTAGGCTCCGAGTCGATTGGCTCTCTGGTTCGATCTCAACAACGCCACTACCGCCTACATAGGCTGTGCAACCTCCATGCCTCACTATATTATCTATATGCTCCCTAAAGCCCTCAACTACTACTACATCGAAATCCCTCAGCATCATTATTGCTTCCCAAAACCCTATCCTTTCCTTCTCGACAACCATATATTCTCGGGGTCCTATTGCGACCACTTTTTCAGCGCCTGCCCCAAGGTAACGCCCGGTATCCTTAACGCGATAGTCAACGCCGTGATGTACATGCTTAACAACGCCAACATGGAAACCCTTGCTCACTAAGGCGGCAACTAGGCGTTCCCCTAGAAGCGTCTTACCGACATCCTTTCCTTCTCCAACAATTAAGATGAGTTCCATACCTTTCTCCCTAGAGCTCATACAAGCCAGGAGATAGGGCCTAGTTTTTATAAAACTACTGCTTTAGCCTCTCCATTTAGGCAGCTTATTGCTATTCCTATTAGATTCTCATTAATAAAAGACTCTTAAAAGGAAGCAACCTCTAAACCTAAAAAACTAAAATATCTATATCTATAAAAAATTAAAGGGGTTTGTAGCCTTGCATAATGAAATATTGCATAATTATATCACCACTAGAATGTCACAACTCTTTGTTCCAAGCCTAACATTAGCTATCATGAAAGAAGGAAAAATTATAAGAGAGGAAGCCTATGGATTTAGAGACTTAGAAAACAGCCTCAAAGCCACTCCCGATACTATATATGAGATAGCTTCGATAACAAAAGTTTTTACAGCCACTGCAATAATGCAACTTGTTGAAAAGGGAAAAATTAGTCTTGATGATCCGGCTGAAAAGTATTTACCAATAGAACTCAGAGTTAAGGGAGAACCAGTTAGAATATGGCATCTTCTTAGCCATACAAGCGGAATACCGGCATTAGGCTACGCAGAAGCTCAAATATCGAGCTATATGGGGCAGAGCCCTGACTGGCTTCCGTATTCTGAACCTATTCATGTGCTAAGATGGCTAGAAGAGGGTTCGAGAAAGTGGGCAATCGCTACTCCTGGAGAGAGGTTCTTTTATTTAAATGAGGGATTTGTAGCCCTAGGTTTCATAATAGAAAAAGTTAGCGGAATTAGCTATTTTGATTATATAAAGAAAAACATTATAGAGCCTCTAAAGCTTGAAAGGACAAAACCCTCTTACTATGATACTATTGATAACCCTCTTCTTGCTAAGCCATACGACAATACAAGAAAGCCTCCGAAGCTTTCTAGAATTCCCGGAACTATTTATGCTGATGGAGGAATATATAGCAGCTCTCCTGATTTAGCAAGGTTTATGCAGGCCCTCGCTAGAGGCGGAAACCTAGAGGGGAAACAGATCCTAGGTCAGAAATATGTTAGGGAGATGGAAAAACCCAGGACAAAACTACCATTTCAGCTCTTTGGAAATGACTCCTATGGACTAGGCCTTATAATATATGATAGTGTGTTTGATGAAAAGGTCATAGGTCATAGTGGCTCCGTTCTTGCTTATACAGGATATGCTGGATACATATCAAGTAGACTATTATCCATAGGTGTTTTATCAAATGCTAACGCCATGCCACGAGATATAGCCCTGAACGCTTTGGCCTTAGAGCTAAATAAGGATCCCTATGAGCTTCCCTTTAATAAAGCTGAGAAGCTCTACTCAATCCTAGAAGGGATCTACTACGGATATAAGGGAACGCTCAAGGTAGAGGTAGATAGAAAAGGTGACTACCTTATCATCAACCCCAAAGATCCCTCTGAAGAAAGTATCATCCTAGAACCAGACTTTGACATAAAGCAGATAAACCTAGGGGATCAAATGACGCTGCTCTTCAAGTCAAGAATGAATGGAGGATTTATAAACATAGAATTTAAGATTGATCAGCTGAAAGATGTCATTGAACTTATCTACGAGAGGAATAGATTTGTCAAAGTGGCATCGCTAGACATTTCAAGGCCTTCGCTAAGTACAATAAGGTTCTAAATCAGTTTCCTGTCCTAGGCCATTATAGATTTCGCTAAGATGAGTTAGCTACATGATTCATCGCGACTATAATTAGCTCAACGTTATATCATAAAGGTCCTTCAGGGTAAATGGTACACGCCCCTCCTAGTTAGTTGTAACTTGTGTAAAGCCCGTAAATTCCGTTATGGCTAACCATAACTGTATCAGAGATAGCTTCATGGATGTAGCAAGACGATATGCGAGGGAATATCTCCATGAACCCCTTATATAATACCTTTTGACCAATTCTTGATAAAGTCCTTTAGGCTGCTCTTGGAACACTATTGCTATCTTTACATCCTTCCTCTTTCTCTAAGATAATTTATTCCTTTAATGATGCACAGAGGATTCAAGGCAAACGCTTTCACCTCCTTAATATAAGCATAATATTCATTGCCAAATTTCATGAAACAATCTGGTTCCTCTATGAACATTACAAAAAATAGTGTACCAACGACAGCCCATCCTGAAGCTATTATTGTTATAGGTGAGGCTGTTATTAGGGCTAACGCAATAGAAACTAACATTAGACCCAAGTGCTGAGGGTGTCTCATGCATGAATAAATTCCAACCTTAACAAGCTTATCTGGCCAGAAACTCTTTCTATTAGGGTCTTTATGTCCATAATGCCTCAAAGTTCTACCCGCCACCCCAAGAATCAGAAATGCCCAAAATAAAAGAACTAAACCTATTACTCTAAGGACGGCTACGCCCTCCCCTCCAGGCCTAGCTACATCTCCAAAAAATACATAAGTTGAACCTAACGTGATAGCCCATAAAATGGGCCAATAAATAAACTTCCAAAGCCCTTCTTTTAGGGGCCTTCCTTTAATAACTCCTTCCAAAAGCGTCCACCTGATCTTTTATGCTCTGTTTCCTATAAAAACATCAACACCTAATTAATGATATAAGCATATTAAAGCCAAGACGAGAGAAAGGATCTTGAGTTGTCTAAGGGGAAAACATTTCATTATATATGGACTGAAACCTTTTTAGCTCATCTAGTAGTTCATGTATCCATTCAAGAGGCTCCCTGAACGCCTCTACCCCCTTCTCTATAAAGAACCTCCTGAATTCGTGGTAGCTGGCTATACCGTACCTGCGCCTAGCGTATGCCCTGAACGCTACATGGAGCAACCCATTATAAACAATCACAGAGGTAACTGGCTCCTATAAAAGGTCAATAACCCTTCTGGCTCTTGGAGTAAGCTCTGTCTCGTAAAGGACGTTGTAGAATATGTTTGTATCGACGAATATCAAGAACTGTATACCTCCTCCTCGTAGGCCTCCAGCTCCCTAGCTGAAGCCCTGCCCAACACTCCTACAAACTTGTCTATGTTAGGCCTCCTCTTTATGATAATAACCTCTTCACCATCCTTAAGATCTACGTTCTCTAACGGCTTTAACACACCCTTCTCATACCTAGCCCTAACTGCGAAGGACAATCCTATACCCCCAAAGCTAAATTACCTGTTCACCACTATTATTTATCATAGTCTCTGTGGAGGGATAACTTAAATAAGAAACTAGAGTCACCGAGCACATGAGTTAGTTGAAGAGTGGGTGTTTGCTCAAGGCTATGGATTGAGCTTGAGTTTAGGCGTGAAGTAGTCTATAGCTCTAATGCCTAGCTTCCTCAAGCTCTAATGCCTAGCTTCCTCAGCCATGTAAGGACCTCACCGAACTTTAAGCGTAGGAAGAGGTATGGTCTTACTTCAGCTAGTATTGCTACACTGAAATCCACTTATAACAAGTCAGCCTGGATTTGAACCCGGGACCGCCGGCTTAGAAGGCCGAAACCATATAAAATGGTGTATCCAATCCTAATTTAAATAGAGACAAAGAGTAAGAATGTTGAGGGAGCTGAAAAAGCTTAAGTTTTGGGTTGGATACATAATTATACCTCCTAATTGGATTGAGCGTATAGTGTAAGTGCTATATTTAGATTGTCAGGTGCCTGGGAGGTTACACGCTTCTGTCAAGAATATCTCTGTTTTTCGTTTAGTGATTCCCGATTGTTTCAGAAGTATATGCTAAGGTTTTTTCTCACATAGTATCTCATCCTGCCACGTTGACTCGTGCTCTTGACTTCACTCGCTTAAGTAGTTTTGGCACATTCCTTCTGGGCAGCAGGTATGTCCAGGGCGCTATTCTTTGACCGCCGAGTTTTTTTATTAGCCCTCCAACGTGGTAGGTTCTGCCCTTAATGGTTACCCTCTTTCCCTCAAGTAGCACTCTTAGCCTCTCACGGACACACTTATCCCTCGGTGGCTCCACCTTAACTATGATAGGCTTGTCAAGGCTCAGTATCTGTTTCGCATAGAGTATTCCCTTATAGAGTACTGCCTCCCATACGTAGGGGCCCTCTTCCTCTATGGCTCGTTCTATGGCTCGTGGAATTTTAGTAACTACTTTAGCATCTCTGAGGGCTTTTGTTAGTATTTCCGGCCTTAATGCTACCTTGTTCCTCACCAAGTAGACATGCATGGAGGCAGTTAATCTATAGTCGAGTAGATGTTTGGACGTAATGTAGAGGGCCAGATAAACCTTCTCATGCTCACCAAGATTCCCTGCCCAATCAGGCAAGCTGACACATATAATGCAATCACGGCTAGTTTCGTTAATACATAACGTCCAACCTCTAAGGGCAGACACAAAGGCACCAAGGTCAACCCTCATTTAGTATCACCCTCTCTCTTTGCCAGAAACATTTCATTAATGAAGGCCTCTACCCGCCTCCTCGCAACCATGTACCTTGAAGGCTCTACATCACTGGCGATGCTCCTAAGAAGATTACGTATGGTCTGAGTATTAACTACAATACCCATTACCTTAATGGTAGGAGCTAAGTGCTCAATAGATGAGTCTAGGGCTTTAGCTACTAGTGCTGCATGCCCCTCAAGCACTCTCAGCCCTTCAACCATTACCACATGTCTAAGTAAAGTTCTGGGAACGAAGAAGTCATGAATAGGGTATACAATTTCTACGGGTTTGCCTGCCTCTATGTAGAAGCCGCCCGACTCCGACCTCCCAACACTAAGACCGAGGGCCAGCATTCTCTCCTCAACCCTCTCATCAAACACAACCATAGGCTCGTCTACATATATGTCAACATCTTTAGTTTCGTCCAAGTATGTAGGTGGAAGCCAGCCCTGAACTATCAATGCGTAGGTATCAACAATCACTGGTTCATAACCCAGGTGCTCAAGCTCCAAAAAGATGCTTCTAATGGTTCTCTCCAAACCACTCACACTCTCATCCCACATAATATTTTCTGCCACCCGCATATAACAGTTATGCCTTCTCTCCACCCAAAAGGTTGTAATCCCGTAAATGTAGATGGAGACCAACAAGACACTACCAGCTAATAAAGGACGACATCCTAAGATATAGTATTTTGCCTTCGGAGTCTCTGAATCACCATCCATTTCCCGTCCTAGGTCGTCATAGGTCTCTCTAGGATGGGTTGTGCCTCATCCCCATGATTCATTGTGGCTGCAAGCCACTCCACGCGGGGGTTATGGGCACCCTTCGGGGCTGATGGAATAACCGTTTTAGTATCCGCTACTTTTGAAACTTTTGAAATAATCGTAGCGGATAACCTTTCAGCCTCTCATCTTCATTGGCTGGCTTTCGGGGGAAGTAGAACTCCCAACATCTTCAGAGCTACCCTATAATCATGACCATCTTTGGAAAATATTAAATGTTTCATTTATTGCTATCTATGAAACAGCCCCTACATCTGTGGGTCAACACCAAAAACAAGATAATCCGCACAGACCCATAAAAACCTTTATTCCAGAAACTGCTGACTACCCTAACATTATTTTGTTATATTTCAAGCTGTGCCCAATTCCAACAGTTTTTAATCCCACCTGACAGTAAACCTATCGGACAGAGACAACCAATGACTTATATATGGAGTTTTGTATGGTGGCCCGCCAGGATTTGGACCCGCGACAACCGGGCTTAGAAGGCCAGCACTTAAATACTTCATCCCATAGCTCTCCATTGCTTTGGGGCAACTTCTAATCTATTTTATATTCTATTATCCTATAGGGTAATACATGGGACACGTTATCTTAAGCTGTAAGGCTATAAGGACTTAAGGGTTGTTATGTATTAGTAGTGGTTGAGGGAGGGATGTTGTCTCGTGAGGTAGTTGTTAAGGTTAAGGTACCTTCTCATTATGTTGGAGACGTTGAGAAGGATGTCAGGCTAGCCTATGCTGTTGACTTATTCCTTAGAGGTGTTGTTAGTGTTGAGCGTGCAGCCGAGCTAGCTGGGATGAGCCTATATGACTTCCTTGTAGAGCTTCGTAAGAGGGGGATACAAGCCTACCCTTATAGTGATGAAGAGCTCCAAGAGGAGCTAGGGATTGAGTAATAAGGCGAACCACTGCCTAGTACTAGATTCCAGCGCCATAATAGCACTTGCAGAGGTAAATATGGCAGACATTATAGAAGCATTTGGTATGGAGATAATTGTACCTCATGAAGCCTACTAGGAGGTCGTAGTTAAGGGTTATGGTAGACCTGGCTCAAGGGAGCTAGAGGGTCTTGTAAGCCAAGACAAAATAAAAGTTTTGTCGCCACGGGATAGGACACTGGTAGAGGCCCTTCACGATCCTTTAGGTATGGGTGAGTCGGAGGCAATAGCATTAGCAGTTGAGCATAACTGTACAGTTATCATAGACTATAGAATTGTAAGGCTTAAAGCGAAATCCATGAGACTGAAAGTTATAGGTACGATAGGCCTCTTGCGACTAGCCTATGACAAAGGCCTTCTCAATAAAAGCAAACTAGCTCAAGCACTAAGGGAGCTAAAAGAACATGGGTTCAAAGTATCTGATGAGATAATAAACGGAGTCCTAAAGAGGCTAAAGTAGGCTTAACAAAAATGGCGGGCCCGCCGGGATTTGAACCCACGACAACCGGGCTTAGAAGGCCAGAACTATATAAAGAAGGTTATGTTTCCTCATGGGTTAAATGTAACATATCCGTATGCATGATAATTAATTTTGTTCCGTAAGGATGATAATGGGTGCAACATCCAAAAGTAAAAGCTTAGAGGCCTAAACTCTCTTATTATTATGGGGAATTAGGTTGTCTAAAGCCATCAAAGCTAGATATGAGAGAGGCGTCCTGAAGCCTCTAGAACCGTTGGAGCTTAGGGAAGGAGAAGAGGTGAGGATAAAGATAGAGAGGAGCCTTAGGGAGAAGCTGAGGGACCTCATCGGAGTGCTTGGTAAGTCTAGCGAGGAGGAACTCAAGAGATACTTGGAGGAGGCCTGGCGGCAGTGATTCTCATAGACACAAACGTGCTCTATCACATACTCCATAAAACGCCCCGAACAGAGGAAGCGCTAACCTTGTTAGAGAAGAACCCCAGAGACTATGCAGTGGACACTATGTACACAACGAGATAATCTATACCTCAACACTACACTACCTAGAGTACAAACATGGAGTGAAAGGAACATACTCGGCCAGGAAATGGATAAAGAAACATGGATATCCCCAAGAGGTAATACATGCAATTAGAGAACTGACCAGAAGGCTAAACATAAAGCTGATATCTAGCACATATGCCGAGAAAGATCTTTACAAGGCACTAATCGAATACAGAATCCTACCGAGCGATGCAATAATAGCGCTTATCTGCAAGCACTATGGTATAGACACTATTCTAACTTTTGATGAGGATCTCAAGAAGGTGTCATGGCTAAAAGTAATCCCCTAGAACGTAAATAAATCTAGGAACGTCATCTGTTGCATTATATAAGTATGATTATCAGATTTGTAAGAGCTTCAGCGCAGTTTCGCAGTTCCAGAAACAACATGTTCTACACTTAGATTAATGATAATTTAGATAGGTTTTGTATGGCGGGCCCGCCGGGATTTGAACCCGGGACCTCTGGCTCCGCAGGCCAGCGCTCTATCCTAGCTGAGCTACGGGCCCCCTTTTACCAAGTCTATTCTCTAGAATAATATTTTGTTTAAATACTGCCTCGAAGCAAAGAAAATGGCTAGGATATTTAAATAGACTTTTATATCTATTCCCATCAAATTGATATGCTAAGTATTAAGATGCTCATTCGTTTCGTTACCTCATCTTACCGATAAGCTCCTCTAGTTCATCCTCTTTGATATTCTCAGAGTATTTTCCAAGCATTTCTACTAATACTATTTTCAACCTTGTGTGGACAGCTCTTTTTATGGCTAGTTTTGCAAGAATAGTTTAGGTTTTGTTAAGATCATCCTTTGCAGTTGCTTTATTATTTGATGTTATTTCACTAATAAATTCCCCCAAATCCTTTAGGAAAGACCTCAAAGTCCCTTTAACTCTGCTAGCTAAAGACCTCACTATTCTCCAGCAGAGCCCTCAACAATTTCAAAGCATTAGCTGAAGCTTTATTTGCTTAATAAACGCCTGTTCTAGATGAGCTACAATGAGCTATCTGGAAGTTCGGGGAGAAGGACTACCTGTTATTGTGTGGGAGCCTCGAAGCGATCCTGATTTTGTGAAAGGCGTTGTTAACCTTCTCGCTTCTAGCTATAAGAAATACTTCTATGAGAGGCCTTCACTTGAGCTCGTCATGAGCTGGGAGATGTCAATTCCAGAGATCTTTAGTGTCTTTGACGAATATCCTGTAATACTTGAATACCAAGTTTTAGGAGGGCCTGAGAGGACTGACTTCATCGTTGTTGACCATAATAAGGCTTTAATCATTGAATCTAAGGTTTGGAGAGGAAAGGCTAGAAGGCGTAACTTCTTTGTTCAGGTTGACGATAATTTAAGGATTGACCCCTGTTATCAGCTTAATAATTATCTGGCTAAGTTCAAGAATCTTCACAGCGCCCTCCACACTGCTAATACTCATAGAATACCCAGAGCTGAGATTACTGATAGAAAACCGCAAAAAGCACACACTATTATAGAATGGAGTTCACTATTACTTAAAGTACCTCAACAACGGAGCGTCTCAGAGGGATTCTAAAAGCCCTTGCTAACGTTTAAACTCAGATTCTCATAGATTTATGTTTAAATTATATTAACCTAACCTTTTATATCTAGAGAAGCATTAATAATCTATAGTTAAATGAGATTGTAGGGATATAGGGGAGACTTACTTGGATGAATGTGCTATAAGGGTTGAGGGATTGAAAAAACTTACCCGAGCGGTACTATCGCTGTCAAGGGGATTTCTTTCTGTGTGAAAAAGGGTGAGATATTTGGCTTCCTTGGCCCAAATGGGGCCGGGAAGACTACGACTGTGAGAATGCTTGTCGGGCTTGCAGAGATTACAAGCGGTAAGGTTGAGATATGTAAATATGATGTGTCAAAGAATCGTAAACACGTTCAGAGACTTATTGGCGTTGTTCCCGATATATCTAATCTTTACTCGGAGCTAACATGTTACCAGAATCTTCTTTTCTCAGCAAAAATGTATGGTGTTAAAGGTAGTATTGCCCGTAAGAATGCAGAAGAAATTTTGAGCTTCTTCGGCCTAGAGAGGTATAGAGATATGAAGTTTAAGGCTCTTTCAAAGGGATTAAAGAGAAGACTAACAATAGCAGCTGCGCTTGTGCATAACCCTAGGGTCTTATTCCTTGATGAGCCTACCTCTGGGCTTGATATCATTAGTAGAAGGCTTTTGTGGGATGAGCTAATAGAGTTGAATAAGAGAGGTATAACAATCTTTCTTACGACGCATAACATCTATGAAGCCTTTAACATTTCTCATAGAGTAGCTGTTATAAATAAGGGAAAGATAGTAGTTGTTGGCACACCTCAAGAGCTGGGTAGAAAGTTTAGTGTTAAAGAAGTAATTGAGATAGGCTTCTACCCCTATAATCCTGAACCCCGGGATCTACTACGCTCGATAAAAGGCGCACTTGATGTCAGGAGGAGTAATGGTTACTTGGAATTAATTATAGATAATGAGGTAGATGCACTAGAGGGCGTAGTATCTTATGCAAAACATAAAGGGCTGGGAATATCTTTACTTAGGCTAAAAGAGGCTGATGCTGAAGAAGTCTTCTTAAAGATAATAGGTGAAAGAATTGATAGATGAACTGGAGAAGGCAATGTATATTGCCCTTAAAGATCTGCAGGAATACTACATGAAGCCTGGCTCAATAAGTTGGGGGATACTCTTTCCCTTTGTCTTCGCATTAGCTTTTATGTTTAGGCATGGTGGCTTAACGACATGGCTTGTACCGGGCATGATCTCCCTTGCTTTGTTTTTTGGAGCCACATCAATGTCAGGCATGTCGATAGTTTTCGAGAGAAGGATAGGATCTTTTGAGAGGCTTTTGTTATTTCCTGCTAGCTATATTGGAATAGCTCTAGGCAAATCTCTGAGTAGCTTCTTTTTAGGCTTAGTGTCAGCCGTTCCAATATTCTTACTAGCATACTTTATCCTTCACGTAATACCGGCGCATGCTATTCTCCTAGTATTGGCTATCATATTAGCTAGCTTTGCTTCGTCAAGTTTTGGTGTACTCTTATCCTTTATCATAAAGGAACCAGAGCAGGTAATGGTTATCTTAAACTTAGTAAGATTCCCAATGATGTTCTTATCAGACGTAATAATACCTGTATCACTTATGCCTCATTATCTATTATCGATTGTGCTTATTCAGCCACTAACCTATATGACAGAGGCTATTCGCTATGCATCTATAGGTTCATGCGACATAGTTTCACCACTAGCTGCCTATGTTGTATCATTTCTGATAGGACTAGCGTTTCTCTTGTTAGCTGCCTATGCTATAAAGAGGAGCAGAACTTAAACTATAAATATTAGGCCAAGTGGTGTTGCAAGGTTAACTCATGTTATGATGTAATTCATAGAGTTGATAAGCAACTATAGCAATCATAAAATATAAGCGATTCTCAAAGGAAGATTTGACAAAGTTTGTAGACCTTTACTGCTTGATAAGTACAAACCATACTAGGCTGAAGGGTTTAGGCTCCTTACATGTCGTAATACTGACTATGTATATGTTGTTACATGGATTTAGCGTAAACCCTGTCAGGTTAGAGTTATATGTGTCGAAGTATACTATACCAAGCTCGACCCTACACGTCTCATTCCTATACTTAATCAAGTAGTTAAACACTGGGCCTGCTGTGCTCGTAACGGTTGTGTTCCTCGGTGGTAGGAGCTTAACCTCTATATTATCAACGCTAATCCGCTTTGGTGCAAAATAGAAGCCGAGCTTGTTGTTAGTGTTATAGAGCCTGAAGACTACGTAGCGGTATAGCTCTTTGCCTATGCGAATAGTCGTTTCGTTCACGATAGTTGTGTTCAACAGGAGCATTTTAGTAGAGAGGTTTTTGTATTGTGTAGAGAGAAAGATCTCGTAGGTCTCGTTATACTTTAATGCGTTCAGATAGATGTCCTTAGCATCTTCTAATATTTTCTCTAACTCCTTAATGGCAAGTCTGTAGAGAGAACTATTGAGCATAACATTCGTAACAACACATACACATTTTTTGTACTGACCAGAGCTAGTGTCTTGAGTATGTTGAGCACGTGTAGTACTGTTACTATTTGTTTTAATGTTTGCTTCATGTTTGTACGGTAATATTGAAATTAGAATGGGAATAGAAATCACTATAACTATAATAGAAACGGCTATGGAAAGCATGAGAGATCTGTTACTAAAAGACACACTTTTCACCAAATCTTTTCATCATAAATGTAACGCTTACCTCCAACCTCGTATCCTATATATGCTTTCCTTGGCTGAATTAGTTTTGTTTGTAGATCGTTCCATATCTTATCCGACACATTACAATAACCATTACCATTTCTTGCTTCATAACCGTAGGCATGTGACCACGTTATTGAAGCCCACGGTTCTATCAGCAAATTGGCTACTTCTATCTTGAAAACATTACCATCTCCCAACATAAGAAGTTCACTTTCATTGATAGTATAAGCCTCTAGTATACCACCTACTGGCGTATCAACATTACTGTCATCTTCTAGCAAGAATATATTATATAGCGTTGCGATACTCCAATCAATAAAATATAGGTAAACGTTATTCTTACCATTACTTTAAGGTATGAACCTTATCCCAACCTCGTAAACACTATTAGGTTTAGGCCTAAATATCTCATCGTTTATCTTGAAGAGTGGGCAGGAGCAACCACACTTATTGGGTAATTGTGGATGTGATTCTTTTCCAGTCTTTCTATCACAACTACCTGCTGGTATATGACAACCGTTCTGGTTATCCGCTACAATTATTTTAAAAGTTCCAAAAGTAGCGGATGACCTTTCAGCGTCCCACCTTCATTAGCTGGCTTTCGGGGGAAAGAGAACTCCCCCACATCTTCAGAGCTACCCCATAATCATGACTATCTTTGGAAAATATTAAATGCTTCATTTATTGCTATCTATGAAACAGCCCATTCTTGATGATAACCTAGTGATGTCTGATAGAACCTTTTTTGGAGGAGAGTGAGGCCCAGGTGGTAAATAGACAATCGAGATCATCTGACAACTTTGGAGGCGTTCTAATGGTAATAAATCCTCCATAGACCTTCTGACCTACTTCTTTTGGGCCAGATTTTGTATCACATATTGCCAAGGTTTATCAGTACATACTGATTAGAACACCTCTTTTCTATTTAGGGAATGGAAAAACTAAACGAGTTTATTTCCGTTAAAGACACCATCTCTTAATAAGAGGTTTTATATAATTGAGAAACTTCTTCAATGTAGAGTTGCCCTTTCTCGACTAGGACCTTCACGTAATGATATGCATTATCGTGCTTTCTAGCTCCGCTATAACGCCACGGGGAATTTGGGCTTCAGGGAACAAGCTATCTATCGAGGTTCTCAGTAGCTCCAATTTTGCCAGGAGCATAAGAAGAGCAATCCTAGCACTAGGAAGAATTTCTTTTTACTTGTTTATTTAGTACTCAAAGATTTAAGTGTAAATTACATAGTCGCATAAGGTTGAACAAGAAATGGATGAAAAAAGTAGTGAGATGCGTATACTCTTAGGAGGTCCTCAAGGTACTGGCCTAGAGACAGCCTCCCAGATACTCGCAGCGGCATATGCTATAGGAGGTTATAGGGTTTATTCAATGAGAGAATACTTCTCTAATATAAAGGGAAGACATAGCTATATAGGTCTAAGGGTGAATCCAGAAAAACAACCTCTAGCCCCTATTGAAGGGCCACATATAGTCGCTGGGATTGATGCAGAGACAATCTTCACGCACTTCACGGAAGCAATACAAGATACGATTATTATATACGATACGAGAGTTTTTAAAACAAAGTTAAGAAGCATAGCATCTATGGAAAAATATTTTAGAGATAGGGTAAGGGAAACCCTTGAAAAAAGTAACTATGATACAACAGTAGAGGGTGCGCTAAGATATGCAAGCGAGGAACTGGGCGCTAAATCAATAGGCCTTGACTATCAAGCTATATTAAACGATTTTTCGCAGGAAATAGGTATATCAAAATACCAAGCCCAAAGGTATTTAAATACGATATTGGTAGCTACAATTGCTAACATTACAGGGCTATCCTTAGATGAGCTAAAAAGAGGATTCAAGAGAAGGTTCGGGTCTAAAGTAGAGATTATCGAAGATAACATGAAACTATCAGCAATAGTCTATAAATTTACTGCCGACCTTAAAGACAAAATCAAGATCCCAACACCCCACCACTCACCTGACGAATACCTTGTAGTAAACGGAAATGAAGTAGTTGCAATGGGCAAAATAGTTGGCGGGTTGCGATTTCAAAGCTACTATCCAATTACACCTGCTTCTGATGAAAGCTTTATGCTAGAGACCCATGAAAACCTAGAAAATTATGTAGACAAGTCTGGCGGGATTGTTGTGTTGCAAACCGAAGATGAAATAGCGGCAATATCAGCAGCTATAGGAAGCGCCCTTACAGGTGCGCGATCGGCGACAGCAACAAGTGGCCCTGGCTTTGATTTAATGGTAGAAGCACTTGGATGGGCAGGAATTAATGAAGTGCCAGTAGTTATAACCTACTATCAGAGAGGAGGTCCAAGCACGGGTCTACCAACTAGAGGAGGCCAACAAGACTTATTCTCAGCCCTTTTCTCAAGCCATGGCGAATTCCCGAGAATTGTAATATCAAGCGGTGATCATGAAGAAGCATTTTATGACGCAATAACTGCTATTAACTGGGCTGAGAAATACCAGACACCAGTAATTCACATACTTGACAAATTCTTAGCAAATACCACAATAACACTAGAACTCCCGCACCTTGAGAAAATAGCGATAGAAAGAGGGGACTTACTACAAGCCCCGCCGCCAAACTATAAAAGGTTTAAGAAGAATGGAAGCCCGATAGCGCCACGTGTAGTGCTTGGAGCAGAAAACGCTGTAATATGGTATGCTGGAGATGAACATGACGAAGAAGGGCACATTATTGAAGATCCAATAAACAGGCTAGAAATGCATGAACTTAGAATGAAAAAACTAGAGATTGCACATCAAGAGATTCCCCAAGAAGAAAGGGCAGTTCTCTATGGAAGCGGTGAAGATTTTCTATTAGTAGGATGGGGTAGCACTAAAGGGGTTGCCCTTGAAGCGATAGAACTTCTCAAGAGAGAAGGATATAAGGGGGCATACCTTCATTTACGGGTCTTTGAGCCATTTCCAAAGGAATATGTAGCAAAAATCCTTTCTCGTTATAAGCCAGAGAAGATAATAGCAGTAGAATCAAACTACGAAAGCATGGCAGCAAAAGTGATAACTATGAATACTGGCTTTATATTTAAGAAACACATTTTAAAATGGACTGGGAGGCCTATATATGTGAAGGAGCTTAGTCTAGCAACCCTTCGTATATTAGAGGGTTTATCTTCTAGGGAGGTGTTAAGTTATGGTGCTTAGAGCTGATTATAAAACAGACCTTTGGGTTGATTGGTGTCCAGGGTGTGGAGACTTTGGTATACTTGCTGCTATTCAGAAGGCACTAAGCGAGTTAAAACCTAAACCATGGCAAGTAGCCATAGTTTCAGGAATAGGTTGTAGCGGAAAGACGCCTCATTTCATTTATTCAAATGGAATCCACACACTACACGGTAGGTCGATACCATTCGCGACTGGAATAAAACTTTCAAACCCGGATTTAATGGTGATTATCGATGGCGGAGACGGGGATCTCTTAGGTATAGGGGCAGGGCACTTCGTGGCGTTAGGTAGAAGAAACCTAGATATTACAGTAATAATTCATGATAACCAAGTATATGGTTTGACAAAAGGCCAAGCTAGCCCAACGCTACAAGCTGGTATAAAAACAAAAGCCTTACCGGAACCAAACATACAGGATGCGATAAATCCAATCGCGCTAGCATTAACGAGCGGCTATACTTTTGTAGCAAGGGCATTTGCAATGGATATCGATCACCTAGAAGAAGTAATAAAACGGGCCATCAAGCACAAAGGGGCTACTGTAATAGATGTTCTACAGCCATGTGTAACTTATAATGACATATATACAACCCAATGGTACAGGAAGAGAATATATCACTTAGAAGAAGAGAAAGGATGGAATCCCATAGTTGAACGCCCCGAGGAAAGGTATGAGAAGTTAGGCAATGCACTATCCAAGGCTTGGGAGTGGGGAGAACGAATACCTGTGGGTGTGTTTTATGAGGATAGGACAAAGGATACAATAACCGATAGGATCGCGCAACGGATTCCAAGTTATTATAACAAACCACCGTCAAAACAAGCGATTGAAAGATATGGCAAACCTTTGCTAGATGACGCCAAGTTTAGGGAAATATTCGCTAGCTATCTTGTTAAGGTAGAAAAATAAACTAACTTTTTCTGGGTGTTTTATGAGGGATTCAGTTTCTACTCCGAATTGGCTTATCCTATAAT
>WAJZ01000127.1 GCA_015523575.1 Candidatus Hestiella acidicharens
ACTAATGTAACATCTATTATTTCCATCTTTAAGTTTGGTAATAAAACATCTATTATTTCAGGTTCTAATATAGGTAAGTTCCTTCTGAATATTTCATCTATACTTGTTATCCTTCCTTCTTTTACCATCTTCCCTACTTGAGTCTTGGGGATCCACATGTCTAGGGTTTGAGTATTACTCATTACTTTTCACCAAGCTCTACATTTTCCTTTGGCACATCTACAGGCTGCTTTTTAATCCTATCTAATACTTCTAAAAAATGTTTTGCCAACTCCTCTGGGGGTAACCTCTGAAGCTGAGCAGAGAACTGTCTTTTGTAGTACTCTGGGTCTTTCTCTTTTAGTTCAGAAGCCCATTCTGATATGGTTTTGCAATTAACTCTTTCTTCTGGAGGTAGTATATCTTCGCCGTGCGGTATTTTCAGTCCAGCATCTATTGCACCCTTTAGCGATGCAAATACCCTACTACCTCTTATTGGTTGTTGTAAGCCGATGTCTAGTATAGCTTCCTTTATCCCTTTTTGTTTTGCCCTTAAAGCAGCTAGATACCCGGTTAGGTATGCAGCGCACGAATTCTTCCAATAACCTTTCCAACTAAAGACCTTTGAAAGCTCTTTACTATGAGCTGCAGCTATTACTTTATCTCCATCTATATCGAACTTTATCACCTGAATTGAAATGTATTTGTTGGTTTTTCTCACAACAAATCTAGGCTTACCAGAGATCACAAGCTTATATCTTAGGCTATAGTTAGTTTTTCCTTCCCTTCTTCTTCTTAGCGGAACTTTGTACCTTACTCCACCTTTTTTCATTACCTAACACCCTTCTTAATCAATTTCCTGTCTTCTATGTATCTTTTCAGATCCGATAGGTTTTCAAATGAGTTCCCCTTAGCTAACCTATAGAGTTTCCTATAATCTTTCCTCTCTATCATTTCCTTATCCCTAAGGTATTTTAGGTACCTTCTCATCTTTCTAATCTTGTTTACCCATATTTTTTCTTCTTTCATCCTAGACTTTTTTGTGCCCTCTCTTTTTCCATAACCTCTGCGGTGCCCTCTACTCCTCTTTATATGCCTTTTTAACCACCTATGTGAGTTTCCCTTCGCTGGATGTTTACCTATAAGGCCTCTTGCTATTAGTACTCTAATATCATCCCTTGTTATAGCCTGGCTTATCTCTTCTTCCTCCTCCGGGTCTGGGTTTATCCATATTCTGCTTTCTCCTACATTTAAAACCTGTGCCGCTAACCTCTTCTGAAGCTTATAGTCCATACTCACCACCATTAGCTACCCTAAATCCCATTTTTCTTGCCATACCTTCCAGCTCTACCCTTTTCCTTAACCCTACATTAGAAGATATATAAATGATGTGTACCTCAGGTGCCAACCCTTCCATATCTTTTGGATTTGAAACTACGACCGGTATTAGACCGGATGGGTGCAACCCCCTTATTCTTTTATCATTCTTATACCCAACTTTTACTATTGGCGGGTAGCCTTTCCTTTGCAACCTCATCTTAGAGTCGTTCCCTTTTGGCTTTCTCCAAGTAGTTTCTAACCTCTTAAACCTCCAAGATAGGTATCGGGCAAAAGAAACATTATGTTTCTTCATTATTATCTTTTGTAGTCTCTTCCTGCTTACGTTTTTCCCAGCTTTTTTTCTAACTTGTGTTTGCATCAGGTTATCACCTCTCTTTTATAGATATAGATACCATCCATAAATTTCCTCCTGTCAAATTCAGTTATTTTTGTGGCAGACTCTATGTTGGCGGCTGTTTGGCCAACTTTTTCTATATCTATCCCCTCTACAATGATGTCATTACCTTGGACTTTTAAGCTCACGCCAGGCAGGATCTTTGCCACGCGATTTGATCTTTCTCCTATGAAATTCGATATGATGAGCTTGTCTTTATCTACCTTTACACTTATAGGGTAATGGCTGTATATTATCTTAAGCTTATATCTATATCCTTTTGTAACACCTATTATCATGTTTCTAATGTGCGCTATTATCGTTCCTGCCATTGCTTTCTTTTTTGAATTTGCAAAGAAGGTTTCTACAATAACCTTATTTTGCTCTAACTTTATGGTGATATCCTTTGCATCAGAAAAATCCTTCTCCAATTCACCATTTTTACCTTTAACCCTTACCTTCTTTCCTTGTATACTTACATCTACATCACTTGGTATTTCTAATTGTTTTATCACATATACTTCTTTCGCCAACATTGGCACCCTTTTTTATACTTCAAGCATGAATTATTACTGAAGCTTAAAACTTTAAATTCTTTCTAGTTTTTCCCTTACGATTTCAAGCAACTCTTCCTTTCTTATAACTCTATATCCATGCTTGGGTCTCTTGAACCTTCTCAAAGGAATTATTCTATCTGGATCTTCTTCAGCCTTTGAGTTAAATAGCCTTACCTTGACGTATCCTTTTTTCCTACCCATGTATATATATGCAAACCTCGTTTTTTTGTTACCCATCTTCTCATCCCTCCTTATGCTTTCTCATTTTCATCCCTAATATATTCCTTTGCTTCCTGCAGGGTTTCTCAAAAAGCGTTTAGGAATCAATGGAATATCTTGCATCGGTGTGACGTAGCCTTAAGGTTGTTGGGGATGTCTGTTTGTTTCATTAAAAGTATAATGTCCCCCAACTCTACCGTTGCTATATCTTCATAGAAGGAACAAGATTTTAAGCCAAGCAAAATACCATTCTAGATAGAAATATGGAGTAAGTTCATTAATAAATTTTAACTTTAAGCTATTTTAGTAGAAGTGAGGTTCAGAAATGATAGAAAGAGAAAAAATCGGTAAACCGCTGTCTAGGCTGATTAAAAACATTACAATACATACACTATGGATTTATGTTCTGGCAATACTTGCAAGGGAAAGCACCTACCCATATCAAATAAAGAAAAAGATCAAGGAAATCTTCCTTTTTAACCCCCCAACCGTTACGTTATATACCGTTATTTACCGACTGGAAAGGGAGGGTCTCATAACCAAGGGTGATACAGGATCCTATAGGATAACAGATAAAGGGAGAGAAGCGCTTAAAACTACATCAAACATCCTGAGGGAACTAAGCGATAAGCTCAATCACTTAGAGTAGATTTTGTTTAAAGAAGAATTAAGCGAAAGTTGGATGACAAAAGGGTTTAGTTCTATCAAATAAAAATTTAATACAAGCTTAGAAATAATTAGCTAGAGAGGGAGTTTTGATGTGGTAACAAATATAGAGATAAGCGGGTATACTGAAGATATATTAGAGGCCTTGGTTAAAGCAGGTATATACTCAAATAAGACTGAAGCTGTAAGGGAAGCTATAAGGAGGTTTATAGAGAGCTTTGATATGAAGGAAATATCATTTAGGGCATATAAGGATGGAAAAATAACTTTTCAGCTAGCCCTCGAAATAAGTGGGCTAAATATAGAAGAATTAATATGGTACCTCTTAAAGAGAGGTATAGCTCCGGAACTAGGTCTTGTTGACGTAGATGAGGCAAAAGAAGGCTTGAGGATAATTGAAGAAAAGAACCTATTTGTATTTGATCTATCTTCAGCTTTTACTATTTTAGAATTGAATGGAATAGATGCAATTAAAAGGTTGCAAAAAAGGCTCATTATAGGGAAGGAGACGGGTAAAGTTATAAGGTCCCTTATAATGAGGTACTCTAAAATAAGGGGTTCACTTGTCTCTCTTGGAGACTACGAGCTGTACCAACTAAAGATGCCTCTTGGAGAGTTTGCTAGGAAAAATGGCATGAGTATACAAGAGGCTGAAGCCCTCATGATCGCAAAGAAGGAGGGCGGGATATACGTTAGCGATGACATCAGAAGCAGGCAAATAGCGAAAAGCAAGGGAGTAAGTAGCGTACCTGTGATATCTATATTTATCTATGAAAGGCAACAAAAC
>WAJZ01000128.1 GCA_015523575.1 Candidatus Hestiella acidicharens
CTCTAGGTAAGCTACGGGCTATTTGCTTTACAACACAATTTTATTTATTGCACAAAAACACGTTTAATTAAGAAAGAGGGGAAACAGCGTGTATTCCTCAAGTCAAAGGAAGGTGAGGGTTGCTATAACAATAGCTGGTAGCGATAGCTCTGGAGGGGCTGGAATAGAGGCTGACCTTAAAACTTTTTCAGCTATGGGGGTTTATGGTACTGCTGCAATAACAAGCGTTACTGCACAGAACACTCAAGAAGTGAGGGGAATATATGACTTACCCCCAATAGCGGTTAGGAAGCAAATAGAGGCAGTCTATGACGATATTGGAATAGATGCAGCTAAAACCGGAATGCTCAGCAACACTTCCATAGTAAAAGAAGTCTCCTCTACGCTAAAGCAATATGACTTCCCGCTCGTAGTAGACCCTGTAATGATCTCTAAGAGCAATGCCACCCTTCTCAGTGATGATGCGGTAGGAGTTATGATAAGGGAAATACTGCCGAGGGCAACTGTTGTAACGCCAAATATACCTGAGGCGGAAAGGATTTCCGGGATAAAGATAAAGGGGATTGATGACGCAAAAAAAGCCGCAAAGGCTATTTCAGAAAACTATGGAAGCGAGGCAGTCGTCGTTAAAGGCGGGCACATGGGAGGGGAGAATAGCGTAGACGTAATTTACTACAAAGGCCAGTTCAAGGAACTTTCTTCAAAAAGGATTAGCACAAGCACGGATCATGGAACGGGGTGCTCATTTTCAGCGGCTATAGCGTCTGGCTTAGCAAAGGGGCATAGCATATTAGATTCTATTAAAGAGGCCAAGGAATTTATTAACAAAGCAATATATTATGGGCTTAAAATAGGTAAGGGGCATGGGCCTGTCAACCCAAGCTCGTATATAGAAGTGCCGGCTATCAAATTTCACATGATGGAGAAAATGGACAAGGCCATCGAGCTTTTATTAAAAGAACAACAACACATAGCAAAGCTGATACCAGAAGTTTCCATGAACGTAGCGTACTCATTGCCAGCCAAGTATGCAAGGTCTGTAGATGATGTAATAGCTATTCCGGGCAGGATAAGGCTCTATGGAAACAGGCTCATATTTGATAGGTACCCGAGGTTTGGAGCATCAAGCCACGTCGCGAGGGCCCTATTGAAATACATGGAGTATTTCCCAGAATACAGGGCTGCTTCAAACATCGCAGTGAATGATAAAATAATCGCTGCGGTTGACTCCCTAGGGCTTCTACGCTCTTCTTATGACAGGAGGTTTGAGCCTAAAGACGTTAAGGAAAAGGAAGGCTCCTCGTTACCGTGGGGGATTTCTGAAGCAATAAAAAACTCTGGCTATAAAAGGGTTGAGGTGATTATCGACTCAGGAGACTATGGGAAGGAGCCTGGGGCAATTGTTTTCGGGAAGGATCCACTAGAGGTTGTTGAAAAATTAATTGCAATTGCCTCAAGGCTTTGAACACTCAATTAGGCTCTCTGCTTATTTGAGCATTGTGTATTTTGATGATTAGGGAAGCATTTTAAATACAAAGCCAATAAAGGGTAATGATAACCTCCTTCTCTTGCACCGATAGCAGTAAGGTTATCGTTAGAGCAGGAGTTTTTTTACTTAACTTCCAGTAAGGCAAGCAATACCAGTTAATGTAGTCCTTAATAAACCATCGATAAAGATGGGGTGGGGGCTGTGTATGGTTACCAAAGCTAACGAAATAATGAAAATACTATATATAGGCGACCAGCAGCTTGTAATTCGAAGCTATAGAAATTTTTATTTTGCTTGATTAAGAAGAATTGGCGATAAGCTTGGTTTGCAGAAAAGCTGTGGTAAAGCTTGGCGGGAGCTTTATAACAGAAAAGGACAGGCCATATACAGTAAACTGGGAGGCCTTGCAGGTAGGCGTGGAACAAATTAAGGCATTTTATGAGGAGCGTTCACCCCTTATGGTTATAGTTCATGGGGGAGGTAGCTTTGGCCACTATGAGGTTCAAGAAGTAAAGAGGAAAAGGGGGCTCATAGACCGCTATGGAGTAGCACTGATTCAAAGGTCCATGATGGTCCTTTCCCTTGCTGTCCTTGATACTATGATAAAGAAAGGTTTGCCTTCTTCCCTTCACCCGCCTCACTCTTTTTGCAAAGACGAGAATGCCTATGAGTGTAACTACGAAGTTATTGTAGATGACCTAGAGAAGGGGCTTATCCCAATTACGTATGGGGACTCAGTTTTCTCTGGCGAGGGCAAAATAATTTCTGGTGATGACCTCTCGGTCGCAATCTCGAACAGGATTGGTGCCGACTGCCTGATTTTCTCATCAAACGTCGAAGGGGTACTTGATAAGGAAGGAAAAGTCATAAAGGAGATAAAGAAAGGAGAAAGGATAAGCATTAATAAAAACGAAGCGTTCGATGTAACGGGCGGTATATTAAGCAAGGTAGAAAAATCTTTCCTGTCTAACGCCAGGAACGTTAGGATAGTTTCGGGGAAGGATATATATAGGGCATTAATGGGGTTTGAGGTCGGCACGAAGATAGCTAATCTTTCTGAATAGGCAACCAAATGTTATCTTTGAACAAAGCCCTTGTAACTTATCAATAGCAGCTAGCGATAACCGGGTTAGTGGAAAAACTATGATGGGCCCGACC
>WAJZ01000129.1 GCA_015523575.1 Candidatus Hestiella acidicharens
GTCATTAAACTCACCTTATGAATTAGGTTGTTTCGCCTAGGCAATAACTCTAATTACTTTTAATGAGAATTGTAAACAAATGAAGCTGGTGATCCCGCGCCGAGGGCTAAACTCCTCTCATAGAGTTAAAGGGGTATTGAGGACTTAACTAAGAGCTCCCATAACCCCGAGTTCCCTAAGCGGAATAGAAGTAACTGGGAATAGATGCAAAATTGAGGAATCTCTGAGCAGCTCGACTACCCCACAGGTGTATCCCGAATAGGTGCTGGGAACTAATGAACGCCCTAAAGGGAACCCTCGCCCTTTAGGGTGAGGAGGAGGCCAGAATAAACAATTATAACTTATAATCTTACCGTCTATTTTATTATCTGGCGGTGATAGAAGATGCCGATAACGGATCCAGAGCTAATAAGGATTGTAGAAAGGAGGTTGTTTGATGTAAAGATCTGTAGGAGGTGCGGGGCAAAAAACCCCTTGCGTGCAACAAAATGCCGGAGATGTAAGAGCACTGATCTTAGATTGAAGAAAAAAGCGGCTGCTAAGTATAAATAGAATTTTTAAAATTCACATCGTATCTTGTACCTTATTTCATGTGGCTTTATAAAAGAAAAGATGTTGTTTTTAGATTTCCTGATTTCTAGAGTATCCACTATGTCTTTATACCTCCCTCCTGCAAGTCCGTTAGCTAGAACCGCAGCGCCTGAAGCCGCTTCCTTAGTAGTCTTACCGATGGTAGAGACTTTACTTATTGGAATTCTCAGAGATATAGATGACATGAAGTTTTTTATTGAGTTTTCTATGTAGCGATAGATAGTAGGATAACGCGTAAACCTCCCGCTCAAATAGATTCTCTGAGGTCTTGGGTTGCTAACAAGCATTACAGCTAAGTCCTTTAAAATAGCTTCTGACATCATCTTTATTCCGTTTAAGCCTCTAGGCTCTTTATTTTCTACTAGTGAGTTGAAGAAATCTATGCTACTTTCGTTTATTATTTCAGAAACTCCTCCCTGAAAGAGTCTGTATTTCGAGAAGGCCGGCTCGGCAGAAGCCATCGCGTAGCAGAGTTCAGCATCAATAAAACCACCTCCCAAAAAACCAGGAAAACCACTAGTTCCTCCTATTCCATCAACAATTTTTCCATTAACTAACGAAATCGATGCCGTATATGCATATCCTATCTCGATTAGTATAAAGCTAGATTCAGATGGTTTTTTGCCATAGAGATCCTTCTCATCCTTGAGAGCTTGAACTACACTAAAGACTTTATCTGATGTTCCCATGTCTATCCTGTTTATTTTTCTATATGCTGGTACCGTCTCTAGTTGTAAAACTCCTGGTGTGAAGTACGCAGGTAGATTGGATTCTTTAAATAGTTTCATAAGTTTCCTTAGCCCAATAATCTTTAGCTTCCTCTTTTCATCATCTTTATTTATGAAGGTTGCCCATTCTATCTCTTTTATTTCTGTATCCTGCACTTTTTTTAAAGGAATCCCATAACCACTAGAAACAACTATAGCATCTATATTCTTTAAGTTTTTGATGAGCCTTATTGGCTCATCAGGCCTTTCTGTTATCACCTCCCTTGGAATAGCCTTGTCTAAAAATACCTCTTGCTTTTCATCATCAAAGCCGAGTATATCCATGCTCATTGTACCCGAATCTATTCCTACAGCTCTGACCAATAGATTCACCTTATTAAAATGCAGGTCTATAGATAAATAAAGCCATAATGGTCACCAACAATAACGAAATGCTTAATGCATACTTTCTTGTCTGTTCATCCTTGGACAAAAAGGATAGAAGTCCTTTTTCAAGTAAGGCAGAAAGTAAGGAAATCAAGATTAAATTAGAAGCAACGTTAGCCCCTATTCTACCATTGGTGTACAGGAGACCAATAGAAATAATAGTGCTTGCAACGTTAGCAAACCCTGAGGCAAATATAGCCAAAGGTAAAAAATTTGGAGCCATTATGCTTACTATTTTAGAACCAAGCATGATAAAGAAGAGCATTAAGGCGAAGGATAAAATACTCTTTATAGGAAAAGGAGTCCTTGGCTGTTCCATATTTATTAGATCTAATTCCTTTTTCTCTATAAGGAGTAGTGCAACTAGTATAGACAAGGTTATTATACAAGGTGGCATGATTCCATAGATTATCTTTAATGATTTGGTTATAAGATATGTAAATAACACAACTTGTATTGATATTAATGTTATGTTAGAAAACATTATATTAAGGGCTATCTGCTTTCCAATGCCGCTTCTCTTTCTGCTTAACTCCAATAAGCTAAGGGCTACTATTGTGCTTGATATAATACCTCCTACGATAGAGAAAAGCACAAGTCCTTTTCTATAGTACTTCAATATTGCATACTGTACAAGAAATATCGTACCTATAATAACTACAATTACCCAAAATTGAAATGGGTTTATGAGTCCATAAGGTCCTATTGGTCTATTTGGTAGAAAAGGCAGTACCACTAGCGAAAATATCATTAGGTTTACCATTGCAAGTAACTCCTTCTTTTGAATTTTTGATAAGGCATTTAATAGTTGAGTTTTGTATATGCCTAGTGAAGCAACTAACACAGCTATTATGATCCCTATATCAAACATCCCTAGACCTTCAAAAAAACCGGCAAAGAAAACTAAAAACATACTCACGTATGTTGTTGCCCCTGGATTGTTTGTTATCCTGACCTTTTCTAAGTATATTGACGTCGATATAACGACGATAGCGATTGTCGATGATATGACAACTAGGCTTCTAGGAAAAATTGTTGAGAGCAAGGAGAAGGTGTATCCTAGTAGGGAAATAAACATAGAGGTTCTAAGGCCAAGGAATATCTTCGACCCAATAATTTTTCTATACTCATTGATAAACCCTACAATACCTCCTGCAGCTAGTGCCATAAGAAGGTTTAATAAGTACTCGGCAGTCATAGCATTGACCTCCTCATGCTTTAATCAACTCTTGCAATTTAGCTTGAGGGTTAATATTGCTAAAGGTTTTTATGTATTAAGGTTTAAGCAGTAAATTCTTCGGAAGTTAACTTTTAGTTGATAATCATGACAAAACTACAATAGGTAATTTTTAAAGGTAGGCCTATAATACATCTAAATAACCTTTTCCTTATCTTATTTCTATATAGTTCCAATTATAAATCAAAGTAATTTATAGCGTTTCCCATCCTAGGTTATTGTAAACATCTCTAGGATGGATTATGTGCCTCTACTATTCATTCTGGCTA
>WAJZ01000130.1 GCA_015523575.1 Candidatus Hestiella acidicharens
GCGTTGTTGCTTTGTTATCTGCATGAGGTGATGTATATGAGGCCGAATATATTTATGAAGGATAGGGTAGCGATCGTAGGGGCTGGAATTACAAAGTTTATGAGAAGATCGTTAGAAACGCCAAGGGAGCTTGCTTGGGAGGCCGCAAGCCAAGCCCTAGACTCTGCAGGGCTAACATTAAAGGATATTGATTGTGTTGTAACAGGCTCAGCCCCAGACACTTTTGATGGTGTTCATTTTAAAGGAGAATATATAGCCGATGGATCCGGTGGCATAAGCAAGCCTATAACTAGGGTATATGTCGGCGGGGGTACAGGGGTTTTCATACCTGATGCTGGCTTTTGGCATGTAGCGAGCGGTCTTTGTAAAAAGGTATTGGTGCTTGGTGAAGAGAAGATGAGCCCTGCCCACCCTCACACACAATATGTCTTTAAGTACATATGGGATCCAATACTGGAAAGACCACTTGAGCCAAACCTTATATGGATATTTGCTATGGAAATGAGGAGATATATGGCTAGGTGTGGCGCGCAAAAAGAAGACATTGCATTGGTAAGCGTCAAAAATAAGAGAAATGCTTTAGATCATCCATCAGCTTTAATACCTGCAAACATCACGGTTGAAGACGTGCTTAATAGCGAGTTGTTAGTTTGGCCCGTAAACCTACTAGACATTTCTCCAGTAACCGATGGTGCAGTTGCATTAGTTATGACGTCTGAAGATGTTGCTAGGAGGCTCACAGACACGCCAGTTTGGGTGGATGGGATTGGCTTTACATTAGAAAATCAACATTGGTACAATAGGGAACTGTCGTTCCCCAGGTACTTAAACTATGCGGCAAGGATGGCATATAAAATGGCTGGGATAGAGAGACCATGGAAAGAAATTGACGTTGCTGAACCTTACGATCCTTTTGATTACAAGGAGTTGCATCACATAGAAGGATTAATGCTAGCTAGGCCTTGCGAAGCTTGGAAGCTAGTAAAGGAAGGATACTTCAACAGGGATGGCGAGCTTCCAACAAGCCCGAGTGGCGGATTGCTAGGCGTGGGTAACCCTATTGCTGCGGCCGGAGTTATGAAGGTTGCGGAGCTCTATTGGCAGCTGAGGTATGAGGCGGGAAAGAGGCAGGTCAAGAAAGCTGTCCACAAAGCCGTTGCTAATGCTTGGGGTGATCTAATGCAGGCTGGAACTGTTATAGTTTTAAGTAATTAGGGGGTGTGAAGGAGGTGAGCCGTAATATGAAAGAGGTGCCTGGAATTGGGTTAAAGTCTAGTGAAATGTATTCTTTGATAGGCCTTTTAGAGGATAGGCCAAAGGCAAGGTATGACTTCTCTGCAGGGCCAACGGTCTCTAAGTTCCTTCTTGGATTAAAAGAAGGAAAGATTCTTGGAAAGAAGTGCCCTAGGTGCGGGAGGATTTTCGTACCTCCAAGGTCATATTGCGAGTGGTGTCATGTAGCAACCTCAGAGTGGGTCGAGGTTCCCCAAACAGGAATTATACATACAGCTGTAGTTAGCTACATTTCCGCTAAGAGGCAAAGGCTTGAAAAACCAGAGGTAGTAGGCATAGTGAGGCTTGACGTGCCTGGCTATAGGGATAAAGAATATGAGTTCGCTGGTCTTTTCCACAGGATATGCATAGATCCAAAGCTGGTGGTTATCGGCGAGGCTATTGGAATGAGGGTGAAGGTAAGGTGGAAGCCCAAAGAAGAAAGGAAGGCAAGCATACTTGATATAGAGTGCTTCGAGCCCGTTAGGTGATGAGCATGAGTTTTGAGAAGAAAGGAAGGCTTGAGGATATAGTTATATGGCCGGGTGATCAGGAGGTAGACAAGTTTGTATATACGCCAGGCATACACGGCATGGAGTTTGCAAAGGGTTTGAAGGATGGAAAGATACTTGGCATGAAGTGTAAAGATGGCAAGGTTTATGTACCGCCGCTAACATTTTGCCCTGACTTCTCTAAAGGCGAGGTAGCTGAAATCGAGGGTGATTGGATTGTAATAACTTATACAATAATATATGAGGATATGTATGGAAACCCACTTGAAAAACCAAAGGTAATAGGTTTCTTGAAACCTGTAAATGGTGAAGGAGGGCTCATTCATTACTTAAATGTTCCAATAGAAAAAGTAAAGATAGGACTTATTGTTAGGCCAGTTTTCAAAGAAGAAAGGGTTGGAAACATAAATGACATAAAGTATTTTGAATGATTTTTTGATTTAATTTCTTATTTTTAAGAGTTAGCTTCATGGTATGATTAGTTTCAACAGGGTACTGAATCTTAAGGTAGGGCGGTAGAGTTGCAGGATTTTTATATGGACTTCATGTAAAGAAGGAGTTGGGGGTATGTTTAAAGATGCTAAGGTAGATTAAACGTAGTTTTTGAGGTGAAAGGATACATGATAAGGTATGAAGAGGCAAAAGACTTGCAGAAGATATTGTTTTGTTTGATAGAAAGGCTTGGCCTAAACGGCTTAGATAAGAACAGGATTAAGGTGATAAGAAGCTACAATGCTAAGACAAGAGCATACGCAAGGATATATTCCTTGCCTTCAGCCGTTAGGTATGCCCTTGGCCTTAAACCTATTTATGTAATAGAGGTTGTTACCGAAAAGTACTCTATGCTAGATGAAGAGGAGAGGATAAAGGTGCTCCTACATGAACTCTTGCACATACCTCCAAGCTTTTCTGGAGGGTTAAGGCCTCATGGTAAATATGTAAACGAGAGGATAGTTAACTCATTATATAGAAAAGCCGAATTGCACCTATGTATCGAAAGCAATAAGTAAAAATTGGGCATGATGAAACGTTTGTTAAAAGAGCAAGAGAAAATATTTCCGTAATTTAAGTCATAGAGCCTATTAGAAGCAAGCGTTCTTATATATTTCTCCTCCCTTAACAACGAGCTTGATATTCCTTTGATCCCTTAGTATCTCTATGTTTTCCAAAGGATTGCCATCCACAGCTATTAAATCTGCAACCTTTCCTTCCTCTAGCGTACCTATCATTTTTTCCATGCCTGTTGCTATTGCAGAGGTGCGCGTTGCAGATATAATTGCTTCCTTTGGTTTCATTCCGATTTCTTTTACTAGGAGGCTTAGCTCTATCGAATTATCTCCTTGTTTCCCTATACCACCTGAAAAGTCGGTGCCTGTCGCTATTTTGACCCCAGCCTTATATGCCTTTTTAATATTTTCTATGTGGATGCTATGTATTTCCTCTATCTTTTTTAGCCCCCATTCTGGAACTCCCAGCTCCGAACCCTTTTCGATCAACACCTTGTCTATTGCAAACGTTGGTACAATTATGCTGTTAGCCTTCAACACCTTATCTATTGCCTCATCATCTATCATGTCTGCATGTGCTATTACCTTCACTCCAGCCTCTGCAGAATTAACTATGCCCACCTTCCCCTCAGCGTGTGCGTGCACGAACGTTCCTGAAGCAGAAGCCTCATCTACTATAGCCTTCAGCTCCTTTAACGTAAACCCCCTGTTCTCAGGCCTGTCCCTCTGAGACAATACCCCA
>WAJZ01000131.1 GCA_015523575.1 Candidatus Hestiella acidicharens
GAATAGATATGAGCTTTGGCATCCAAGACAAGTAATCAGCCTATTAGAAACCATGGGGTTTGACAAAAGACTTGCTATAAAGACTATAGCAACATATATAACGCCACAGACCTAGGATACTTAAATCTTACTTCCATCACTCCGCTTAAGACGATTCCAGTTACTTACAAAGCAGCACTAAGCTATCTGTCCTTAAAGGATGAGACTCCTCTTGTTCCACTTGCCTTCATTGTTGTAGCTTCATTTGGGGGTTTGGAGGTCCCATTATTTTCCCATCCACCATACCTTTTGTTAACCGTAAAATTTTCACTTATTAAAAATATTTCCAAACAAACTGATAGCCGGGCGGGGATTCGAACCCCGGTCACGGGGGTTCTCCCTCTACGTCTTCAGTCCAGAGCCCCGCATCCTTGACCGCTAGACGACCCGGCTGTTTTTATCGATGTGTCTTTCATTCCCTAAAAATCTTCTTGAAACTAAGCCAACATTGCTAACATACACTTTTATTAAAACATTAAACTACACTAAAAAATTTGAACCTGTTGAAACTCTCTTTTATAAATTCCTCTTATGAAAATGCTATCACTAGCTAGGAAAGGAAGTTCTCTTCGATGAAATTTTTTACTTTAAGGTGTTATATGCATTCATAAGGCAAGCATGTAGCCCTTTATTTTTTACCATCTCTGGGCATCTATTAATAGTAAATTGATATACGCCTTCTATTAGATCTTTTAATGTTACTGGTTCATCCCTGCTCATGTTTTCTAGAAAAACACAACTAGGACCTGCGTATTTAAAAAGTTGTGGATGTACTTTATTCACCTCCCTAAGCATCATCCAAGCGACCATCCTAATTTCCCATTGTGCTCTTGTACAGAGCCTTAATGGAAAAAACGACTCGATAAGTTCTCTTGCATTCATTGTTATTGTAATCTTAGTTCTAACAGACATAGGTATAATAAACCTAGAATCTTCCTTACTTACACCAAGAGATAACAATTTATAGTAATATGCAGTTGAGTATAATACACTTTTTATATATGCCTCTAACCTGTCCCCCCTAACAGACGGAGGAATTACATATGCGATTGATGCGATTTTCCTTAAATCTTTTACCTCCATGAGTTCTAAGGTCCTAAAAAGCGAAGTAGATAGACAAGAATAAGTCGATTTGCTATCTTTTTTTTCTTTTCTTTCACAAGAAGTTTTCACCATTTCAGCAGCAACTAGTGCCATTTTCTTCAGATAAGTCTCGCTATATCTCATACTTTGTTGTGTATAGCTAGCTATTCTATGTCTAACGATCTGATGAGAACAGACCCTGGAACATCCTTCTATCATAAATGTATAGAGACTATGTTCCCAAGGGCTGAAATGCTTTCTCTTGAAAGTCTCCTTTATCCAAACGTTTACTTCTTCGTCACTAATTTGGAGCAAATCCTTGACCTCCTTTTTCGAAACGCTCATTTTAGAAGCCGAAGCAATTATTTTTGGAGAATCTTGCGTATATTGCACTAAATATACCCTTATTCCCATATCACTATAACTCAATATCTCTACACCAAATTTCCTTTTAGCTTTTCTAGAAAATAAATTATAGCCTGCGATGATTGCTCATACTTTACAACTGATAGCTTTGCCTTTTAAGGCGAAGATGAAATGCTTATAATTTGTGAATGCATTTAAAAAGTTCCCATAACCAAAGTTTCCTAAATGAAATAGAAGTAACTGGGAATAGATGCAAAATGGGGCACCTCTGAGTAGCTCGAGTGCCCCGCAGGTGTATCCCGAATAGGTGTTGGGAACTAATAAACGCCCTAAAGAGGATCCCCACCCTTGCGGGGAGGAGGTCAGGTTAACTACTATCACTTGGACAACCTTATGGATTAGGCATAGCTCCCTGCTCTGATGGTTATTTTGTTATCATAAAGCAGGAAAAGGGAAACCACTACCATTTCCTGCCTACGGTCTCTGGTCTCCATAGGCCAATCCATCAAGGTATTTGATCATGCCCTGCCTATAGCTCTGCGTTTGGGGAGCCTTAGTGAAGCTTGGCGTCTTTCCGCAGCAACTATAGCCTATTTTAGTAAGCTTTAATTTTTCTTTACCAGACCATACCATAAAGATATATCGGAACCTAAAAGACCTACAAACTAAAAACTATAACTTTATCCTCTTATTAATAGGCCTTTTCTAAGCATCTAGGAGTTTTCTTTACTTCCAAAATACTTTAATCACTTAAATAGGTAAATAACTTTGTAACTTGGTGTAGCCCTTCGAGATTGTTTAATTTTGCACGCAAGAAAATTTTATATGTGAGGCTGAAATAATTCCTGTCAACATTACCACTATTTCAAAATAATCTAAATACCCTCTGCATATCATGCCTAGGATATAGCCCTCTGAACTATCTCATATAAGTCAGGATCCGATTTCCTCAGCTTCTCCATTGTCCAAGGTTTCCATTTTCCATCCTTGACCCTCTTCATAACGTTTATAATCCATGACTTATATATTCGTGAGCAATTGTTATAGTTCTTACAACTGTTATTTATAAATTCATAGATTTTATCTAAAGCCTCCTCTTCATCAATTCTTTTAACATTTAGCAAATACCTAGCTATTATATATAATATGAGCCTGACCCTACCATCAGGAACTCCATTCCTGATTATCTTATCTACCCATTCATATTTTTTTAATACATTATATCTATAGAGATATATAGCACAATCGGATTTCTCCTTGCAGAAATTCTTTATTAAAGTATCTACAGCCGTTTTACAATCTTCTTCAGAACTGCTACATTTATTAATTATCTCTTCAAATGACATTATGGCATCATCATTGCATAGCAAATATCATCTGTATCCTTGCTATTTCCGGACCTGTTGTCTCTTGACCAACTAAAGCACCCTTTGTATTTACAACAAGTCCAGTCCTTACAAAAGAAATGCCGAAATTTATAGTACCGGTCTTAAAGGGAACCTTAAATATGCTCTCTAAAAATTTTATTTCATCATCAGAGGCATCCGGATGCACCAACCCTCCAGAATTAGTTACGGCAACTATTGCACCAACCGTTGCTATACCAACTATGCTAGATTTGAATGTTTCAACACCAAGAGTATCTTCTATTTGTTTTGCTATATCATCTTCAAAATATGGATAAATTAATGCAGCTTTGTCATTCGCTACAATCAGGTTACCAACAGCATTACTTCTGCTGGGTAAAACAAGAGTATTCAAATCCCCAGCAAATTTCTTTATTGCATTCAACTCATTATCATATACACTTCTTGATAATACTATACCATTATTATTACCAGACATTAGAACCCCTATTAGGCTTGTATTGGCAAGGGTTATTTCCATTACATCTACACCCAAGACTTGCGATATCTCCTCTATATCAGATTTTTGTAATCCTTGTGGAACGAAAGCCATTGAATCGTTAGCGTAAATGTATACACCTATGTTGTTATTACCAAAAATGCTCATTTTAACTATGTCAAATTGCAATAAACCCACCTAGCTTATTTGGATTCGTACTTTCCTATTTTCACCTTTTTACCTGCAAGCCTAACTATAGCAATTTTCTCAGAACTACCCTCTTCAGCCTCTTTTATACTAACCAGTACCTTAACTCTCCTTGGTGGTTTCTCGATCCCACGACTCCATATATAGGCATTTACATCATCCATTATTAATATATTTTTTTCTTCTATCTTAGCATGCCTAGAAACAAACTTCCTTATCAAATCTACCGCTCGTTTAGCCCTATTTACCCTTCTTCCGTAATAAAGCCTTTTTAACGGTATTATATATACGAATGATTCACCTATATCCACTTTAAATCGACCTCACAATTTTAATTTTGAAGTTCTCCAATTTCTATTTATTGTTCTTAGAGTATACTTTCTTATAGTCTTAATGTAAACCCACACAGGCACTGGTTGATTCCTCTTTGTTGCCCTAGCCAACCTAAGCTTTCTTGCAAGATGCTTATGCCTCGACATATTTGACCTCACTTCCTTTTGAATTTAATCTCAAACTCCTTTCTAGATCTATTGTCTAGTTCTATTAATATACTTTTCAC
>WAJZ01000132.1 GCA_015523575.1 Candidatus Hestiella acidicharens
ATACAACTCCTAAAACTTTATAATTTTAAAGCAAATATTAATAAAGGAGGCTGAGAGTGGAAGGCTATATGAGGTCCGAAGAGGACCCGTAGCTCAGCCAGGAGAGAGCGTCGGCCTCCTAAGCCGAATGTCGGGGGTTCAAATCCCCCCGGGTCCGCTACAAGTTATTGCTTACTGTAAGCTTCTTTGGTGGTATTATAATTGAGTCAAAATCAACAGAAAACAAACGCCACATCTTCTTTGCGTAAAGGACGAGGCTTTTGATTCTAGCGCTATTCTCTAATTGGATGTATTGGCTTGTTTAATTTTCTGTATCCTTACGATCCATTATATTAGGGTATTGCCTTTGCATAACATACTTTGCGTTTCCTAGGGCTGTTTCATAGATAGCAACAAACGAAATATTTAATACTTTCCAAAGATGATCATGATTATAGGATGGCTCTGAAGATGTGGGATTTCATAAGCCCGAAAGCCAGCCGAAGATGTGGGGAGTTTCCGTTCCCCCCGAAAGCCAGCTAATGAAGGTGGGAGGTTGGAAGGTTATCTGCTACGATTATTTCAAAAGTTTCAAAAGTAGCGGATAATCAGAACGGTTGTAATGGTCTCCATTTTGTGGGCCTTTTAAGGTCTCTGTAGGCTTCTTACCTTTAGTGTTATAAAAATGTGTCGATATATACTCTTCGGTTAGAAGGAAGAGGCAAACATTATTAATGTGCACTATCACCTCATTTTTCTTTTTACAATGAAAGGCTAGGAATTTCTCTTTTGCTAATAGGAACCACAGAAACCATAAACATATAAAACCCCAAGACATAAGAAAGATATGGGTGTAATTTTGAATACAGATAAAGATACAAGTTGGGCTTCAGTTTCTGCAATAGGCAATACCGGATTTGCATTCGCCCTCTTCATAACTGGTTTTACTTATACTGGCCTCGTGCCCTTTGCTGATTCCCTAGGCATTTTGATATTCACGCTACTATTCTTAATAGGGCTTGGATACTTCCTCTCTTCGATAATTGAGCTTAGGAATAACATGGGATCAACAGGTTTTGTCATACTTGTTTGGAGCCTTTTTGGCTTTATAGCTGGCCTTGTATACCTTTTTACATATTCTATACCAATCCTACAGCAGCCGTCGCCAACGACCTTCTTAATGTTTTGGCTCTTCTGGATATTCATGGCATTAGTTTCGGCAGTTGTACTTAAACCTCTAGGAAAGATGATATCAGCAAACCTTTATTGGTTAGCGATAACATTTGCATTTCTTGCGGCAGCCGCCTACGGAAACCTGGCAGTTATATTTGCCGCTGGTATCATCTCTTTTGCCCAATCACTATACAATTGGTATTTAACAGCTGCGATAATCATAAACAACACCTATAGGAGGAATGTTGTACCATTAAAGTGACCCTATCCTATATCTTAAATATTTTATTTACCCTTTTTATTTTTGCAAGCGAAAACTTTAACCATTATTTAAAGTTATAAGGGAATTAACTTGCAAGGTAGTAGAATTTAAGTTAATAATTAAGCAAATCTCATACTTAAATACCCTGCTTTTGCAAGATACACTATGGTGAAAAAATGCCCCCAGACAAGCTTATGAACTTATCTGATGCTATTGATATTATAAATAACGATGATGAAATAACTATTAGCGGGATAACTTTCTTTAGAAATCCCATCAGCTTCCTAACAGCCATCATCAAAAGTGGTAAGAAAAGGCTTTCCTTTATCGATAGGGAACCTGGCTTTGGACTTGACATGCTGGTTGCAGCGAAATTGCTAAAAAGGGTAAGGGCTGCCATGGCAACCTTTGAGCACTTTGGCCTCTCCCCTTCTGTGAGGAAGGGCGTAGAAAAACACGAAGTAGAGTACCTTGAAGATACTTGTGGTGCTGTAGTTGCAGGACTAAGGGCAGGAGCCCAAGGTATACCATTTATGCCGGTTAGGGGGATTTTGGGTTCAGACCTTGTAAGAATACATGAGAAAAAAGGTACATGGAAGGTAATAAATGACCCCTTTACAGGAGAGGAGATCATAGCCGTTAAAGCCATTGAGCCTGATGTGGCAATAATCCATCTCCACATGGCCGATAGGTACGGTAATGCTGTGATCCTAGGTCCTAGGTATGAGGATGAGCTAAAAATAAAGGCTGCCAAAAAGGTTATCTTAACCGTAGAAAAGTTAGTTAATGAAGAAGACTTGAGGAAGAGGAACCTAGAGTTGCTTTCAGCGAACTCCTATAGGGTTGAAGCAGTTGTAAGCTCGCCAAATGGGGCCTGGCCTACAGGTATGTACCCCTACTATAGGCCGCAATACAAGGCGATAAAGGAATATTATTACTACGCTAAAAATGGAAACGCATTAGAGTGGATAGAGACAAACCTATACAAGAGGTGGTCCTAAAATGCCTTCAAGGCCAACTGACATGATGATTAAATGCCTAGGAAGCTTCATAAAGGATGGTGATTACGTCTTCCATGGACTGAATAGTATTATCCCACAGCTAGCTATGGCCTATGCATCTCTATACCTCAGAAAGGATTTTATATGGCATGGGGTTACGGAGCAGTTCATGATAGATCCAAAAAGCTTCAAGGTATACCCTTCTTCTGGTGACCCTAATTCCGGGAAGGATCACCTAGGTATCGTTACAATGGTAGATGCATTTGATATTGCATCGAAGGGCTTAATGGATTTGATGTACTTTGGTGCTGCTCAAATAGACGAGGAAGCTAACATAAACCTCAGTGTCATAGGGGATTACGAAAATCCAAGGGTTAGGCTTCCTGGTGGGGCTGCTGTTGCATACCTTTATCCGCTAGTAAAGAGAATTATAATATGGAGTAGGCATGATCCGAGGGTCTTGGTTAAAAAGGTTGATTTCATTACGGCAAGCGGAAGGAGAAGAATAGAAAACAGCATGGAAACGCTATTGTGCACTAACAAAGCTTTAATAGAGTTTACAAAAGATGGTCCTATACTTAGAGCAATTTTTGAAGGACTTGATGTAAATGATGTGATAAGCTCAACGGGTGGGATGAGGATAAACTTAGGAAGCGAAGTGGGCGTGATAAGTTCTTTAAGTAGTAATGAGCTCGAAGCGATAACCTCTGCCGATCCAGATGGGCTCAGATATGAAGAAAACTATGGATAGTTGCTAGGCTTTTGCCTTTTTCTTTTGCCTTTTTTAGCACTTTATTAGCCATTATACAACAAGGGTTTCTATTGTAAACTCATCACAAAATGAGTTTTTATAATACTTTGCCATTCAAAAATATCATTTTATGCCCTTTAAATCAGCTTCTTTCTTGAGGAAATCCAATACATCATAAGGGTCTGCACCAAACCTTTCTTCTATTATGTTCAGCTCTCTCATCCACCTTCTGCCATATAACTTCTTAGCCAATTCTATCGTTTCTTCTAAGACCCTTTTTGCCTCCTTTATGGAGTCTTCCAAGTTCTCACCATCCATACTTCCTTCAACCAAGAATATAGCTATTTTCAAAATCTTAAATCGTTTTTTATTTGTAAGGAAAAGAGGGAAATTGTAGTATATATAGATAACAAATTTGATACACCTCTAATACTTAATAGTAACTCTTATTAGCTCACTGATATGAAAAGGTATAAATCCTTCGAAGCACACCTATATAATAATGTAAGCAGATAAATAATGCAATTATTAATGGTGGGATGTATGCCGAGGGGATCTGACGAGAACGAGAAGGCGGCTATGGAGCTCATAAAGAAATACAAGAAAGGTGTGTTACAAAGTGAACTCTGGAAAAAGATGGGTCTTGATAGTAGGGAAGGTTCTAGGCTTGTACTTAGGCTTTCAAAAAAAGGACTGATAAAAAGGGAGCAAGTAACAGTTAATGGAAGGAGGACGTATAGGATTTTTATTGCTGAGAAGCCTATTGAATCAAAGGTTTTAAATGTAAGCATATCTTCCATACTTGACATACCTTGCACTACATGTCCTTACATCGATGAGTGCGACCTAGGGGGTTTTCACCAATCATCGACTTGCATGCTACTAGAGCTATGGCTTACTAGGGAGGCAACGCTTTCTTCTGCAAGGAATAGAAAAGTTGTCAAAAAAGCTATATAAGGTGGAAGCATTGGGCAGTAAAGATAGCTATGTAGTATGGCCGGCATACCTAGACTATACAATCAGCAGGGGGAGGGGTAGGAAAATAGGTAAGGGGGTTGCGGTAAGCAGGCCTTCTGCTGAAGAAGTTTTCAGGGCGGCTAAAAATTTGGGTTTGAATCCAATAATGGAAAACAAGAAATACCCCAAATCTTGGTATGAGCACACAAAGAGAGTTATTGTCGATAAAAAGCTTGAAAGTAAAACTAAGACAATTAAGGCGATAGCTGAGGAAATTCTAAAGGAAAGAGGTATGAAGAAGGCTCATAAATTTTAAATCTTAGCTTACCGATATATACGTATTGATTTACCCCCTTTTTAGAGCGATTTCATTGGGTGAAGTAATGAAAAGAGGATCTTGGCCGCTAAGAGAAAAGCCTATACTAGTCTTCTGGGAGACAACAAAGGCCTGTCTATTATCTTGCAAACATTGTAGAGCAGAGGCTATAACAAAGCCGTTGCCGAATGAAATGAACACCAAAGAGGGTATGAGGCTAATAGACCAGGTCTCTGAATTTGGAAAGCCTTCGCCTATACTAATTTTCACTGGCGGGGATCCCTTGATGAGGAACGATATCTGGGAACTCGTTGATTATGCGCATAATAGAGGGGTTGTGGTTGCGTTATCACCAAGTGTTACACCAAAACTAGAAGAATCATTTGAAGAATTTAGAAAGCACAAGGTCTCCTCCGTTTCAATTAGCATAGATTCCCCCTACGAAAATGTCCACGATGGCATAAGGGGGGTCGAGGGCACCTTTAAGAAATCCGTTGAAGCCATAAAGAAGCTAAAAAGTATGGGCACAAGGGTTCAGGTAAACACAACCGTTATGAGGTCTACGGTTGATGGTTTGCCAGATATGGTTCGGCTCCTTAAGGAATTAAAAGTGGACACATGGGAAGTCTTTTACTTAGTTCCGACTGGAAGGGCAACGTTTAGAGAAGACCTATCAAAGGAGGAATGGGAAGACGTTTCCTCGTTTCTATATGAGGCAAGCAAGTATAACATAACAATAAGGACTTCTGAAGGTCCTATATTTAGAAGGGTATCCCTGCTTTACAAGGCGTTAGAATCAAAGGGGGTTAACGTAGAGGAGGAGTTGCCTCATGGATCGCTATACTATAGGCTTATTAAAAGGTTACATGAAACATTAGGAAAGCCTGAAGGTAAGAGTAAAGCAGAAACCCATGGAACAAGGGATGGAATGGGAGTTATTTTTGTTTCTTATGATGGCCTTGTATATCCTAGCGGCTTCCTCCCATATCCAGTTGGAAGCATAAGAAAGCAAACCTTAGTGGAAATATATAGGAGGTCAACGATATTAAATAAAATTAGATCCTCTGAGTTTAAAGGTAAATGTGGTGAGTGTGAGTTTAAGTATATATGTGGAGGAAGCAGATCGAGGGCCTTCTCGTATACTGGCGATATAATGGCTGAAGATCCTTCCTGTATATACAAGCCTATGGATTATGATAATTTACTAAAAAGATATGGCCTTACTTATGAAGACTTGCTTTCATCGGGTGATGGTCATGGAGAGCATAGATAAGGAAATATTAATGCAGCTACAATACAACTTTCCGCTATCCCCTTACCCATTTATAGACGTTGCTAGAACTTTAGGAATAGGCTATGAGGATGTATTAAGCAGAATAAAGAAATTAAAGCAAAGTGGCATTATAAAAAGGATAGGGTTTTATTATAACTACAGGTCCTCTGGCAGGAAGTCTGCACTAATCGCGTTTGAATCAAAAAATATCGAAAAAATGAAAGAAATAAGCGTAAAAGATCCATTAATAAGCCACAGCTACTTAAGGAACCACCCCAAATACAATGTGTGGATAGTTGTAAAGAGGGATAGCATGGAGCAATTAATAAACTTCGCAGAGAAAATAATAGAATATCGCGCAGCGGATTCTTATGTAATCCTTCTATCGAAGAAGACCTACAAACTCAGCGTAAAATATGACATCTACAAGGGAGTCTCAAGGTCTGGTAGGTATTCCGTGTTACCAGAGAACCCACCACTATTAAAAGACTTAAACATCAAAGAAGATTTCGTTAATTTAATAAGGAACATAGAGATAAGTGAAAGGCCCTATGAAAAGGCCCTGAAGCAAGGCAACATAGGTGTAGAAGAGCTGGAAGGTACACTAAAGACCCTATTAGATATGGGAGTTATAGGGGATCCTGGTGCAGCGCTTGACGGCACGAAGCTAGGCTTCAAGGAAAACGGTATGGTAGTCATGGAACCAAGGGAGAGCGAGGAAAGGCTTTGCAAATGCGTTTCTGAAATGAGCTACTCAACTCACGTAGTGTTGAGGCGCTCCATTCCGGAGGGCGCTTGGAAGCACACATGTTATGCAATGGTTCACGCTGTAAGCAAAGAGTTAATTAACAGCATCGTTGCGGAAATAAATAAAAAGTGTTCGCCAAAGGATATAGGTGTTATATACAGTATTGGTGACTTAAAACCAGGTGTTGCTAGATGATACCAGTAAGCGTTATGATCAATGACGAAGGTACTGTATCTACTAAAATAAAAGGTAGTTTTAACAAGGATAGACCATCAACCTTTTCATCTGACATAAGGCCAATCGTGTTTTGGAACATAACGTATAAGTGTAACCTAAACTGCAAGCATTGTTACATAAACGCCTCGCCCAACGCTTCAAAAGAGGAGCTAGACGAAGAGGACCTCCTAGCTATAGCAAAAGAAATCATTAGGCTAAACCTACCCTTAGTAATATTTACAGGGGGAGAACCTCTTATCAAAAAAGAGTTTTGGAGCCTTGCCGAGGTTTTCTCTGGGTATAAGAGGCCAAAGGTGAGCCTTAGTAGTAATGGAACTTTATTGAGTAAAGAATATGCGAAGAGGCTTAAGGACTTAGGCTTTGCCTATGTAGGAGTATCTCTAGATAGCGTTAAGCCAGATGTACACGATAGCTTTAGAGGCTACAAAGGAGCATTTTCCCTAACGCTAAAGGGAATAAGAAACGCTATAGACGAAGGGCTAGATGTTGGCATCAGAACAACCGTAACTAGGTGGAACGTCAACGAAATATCAGAAATGGTTGACTTTTCAGCTAAGCTCGGCGCAAAGAGGTTTACATTATACATACTCGATTCTATAGGGAGAGGTGTTGATATTTCTCAAGATTTACCTACAAAAGAACAATTAAAATACTTGGCTGATGTCTTGATTGAAAAATCCAAGGAATACAAATCAAGGCTTGAAATTCTAGTAGTTAGGGGGAACTTTTTTGGGATATATATAGCTAAAAAGCTTTCAAGAAATGAAGAAGAAATGGAGAGGTACCTAAAGTTGCTCCAATCACAAGGCGACTGCGGGAGGAAAACAATAAGCATATATCCAGATGGAAAGGTTAAGCCATGCCAATTTATAGATAGGTATGACATCGGAGACCTAAAGAGGGAAAGGCTAAGTGATATACTATCTACCTCAAACCCAAGGCTTCTTAAATTTATAAGGCTTTCAGATAACCTCAGGGGGCCAAAATGCAGTACTTGTAGGTTTAAGCACATATGCGGCGGTGGGAGCAGGAATAGGGCCATGATAATTAATGGGGACTTCTGGGGCGATGACCCCCTATGCTTCGTATAGCCTGGTGGTATAATGGTTTACATTCCCCTTTTTATTGATGCATCTTCCTTAAAAGTGTTGGTTGTTGGAGGGGGAATGGTAGGTAGTAGGAGAGCAAGGTCTTTTCTTAGCGCAGGGGCTATGGTAACCGTTGTTGCAAAGGAGTTTTCTGAAGAACTTCTGAAGAATAAGGCAATAAATACCATAGAGGCGGATATAGAGGAAGGAGGAGAAATAGAAAAGTTAATAGAACAAAATGACCTGATAGTTATTGCTACTGATAATAAAAAAATTAATGATAAGGTGTATGAGATGGCAAAGCTGAAAGGAAAATTGATAAACAACGCAACGGATGCTAGCAAGGGGAACGTAATTTTCCCTTTTAGGTTAAAGGTTTTAGATAACATAGAAGTAGCAGTTACCAGTTTTGGAGCAAGTGGTATTGCCGCAAGAAGGGTTGCGGAAAGAATAAAGGATACTATAGATAAAGATAAGGAATTGGAAGCACTTTATGAGTCTATGAAGGAATTTAAGAAATACCTAAAAGATAATATTAACAATGCAAAGCTTAGGTATAAGCTGTATTTTATTGTTGAAAACGATAAAGAATACGAAAGCTACATTAGAATGGGCGACAAGGATTCCGCCTTAAGGAGAGCAATTCAAATAGCCAAGAAGTTTGTATAGGCTTTTATAGTAAAGGTTTATTAGGGCCTGACCTAACAAGGTATATCAATAGGGAGAGGGCGTCCTCCCGGGAATAACAATACCCAAACTGCCCAAGGAAGTGGGCTGATGACGCCTATCTTAGCATCCAAAGTGATGGTGAGATAGGTTGAGGTGTATAGGTAAGGCTTGTGGTGTTAATAGGATTCATAAGGTCTCGTTATGTGTGATGCTTCCTAACCTGCTAGAAGAATCCTGAGGTGTAGGCATTGTGTTCAAAGGAAGGAGAGTTGAGAAGAAAAATAGAGGAGGAAAAGGAGATGATAGAGATGCTAAAAAGGGAGCTCCAAGAGGTAAGGAAGGATCTTCTGGAAATACTAGAGCTGGAAGAAGAAGCAAAGATGTGTACGAAGAAGACTGCATAGATTTGCTTAGAGAACTATCATTTCTAAGCGGCCAGAGCTCTTCAATAAAATTTGAGATATATAAAACAAAGAAGACAATAAAGGTAGAGGCTATGAGGCTTGCTGCTCTCGTCTCAGAATGCAGGTTTTATGATAGAGAGAAAGCAGAAGAACTAAGGCGGAGGATCGATAAGTATCTTGAGAAATACCTAAACTTCGAGTAAAGCCCTTGTTTAGAATACTCTTTTTAACAGCTTCTTTATGAATGAAGCCGCTGGGATATAGCTCTTTATTTATAAACCTTACAAACAGTCTGAGCCTAACCCTTCTCTGGCCTTGTTTGTTGCTAGGTTGGGATCTTTTGCTTTTGTTATCCCTCCGCCTATTATTATGATGTCTGCACCAGCTTCTGCGAAAGGGCTTACCTCTTCAGGTTTAATGCCCCCAGCTACGGCTATCTTTCCGTTAAACGATTCTTTAAGCTCCTTAATTATTTCTAAAGACTTCCTTGCTGTTATCCCCTGTTTTACTTGGACATCTATTCCTGTATGGAATAATGCTACGTGTACTTTTGCATTTTTCAACTTCTCTATTGTTAACCTTAAGTTCTCGGCATTACCATCAATACCGATTAGATCAGCATAGACAGTACCATTCCATTTTTCAGCCTCTTCAACAGTTTCTTGAATTGTTTCGACGTTTGTTAAAGCAGAAACGGAGACTCCGTCTGCGCCATTGCTAAAGGCTAGCTTAGCTTCTAATGCACCCACATCCATTATCTTCATGTCTGCAAAGACCAAATGGTTTCCATTTATTGACTTTAGAAACCTCACGGAGCTAATGCCAAATGACTTTATCAAAGGAGTGCCTGCCTCCAAAATCATATTGTTTTCCCTAGGTATTTTTGTGGCAAGTCTTAGGGCCTTTTCCATATCAACAAAGTCCAAGGCTACTTGAAGTAGCTTCTTGCACTCTCTAATCCTGTCAATAAGTTTTGGTATCTCCATTCTAAACCTCCGGGTACTCTTTCTTTAGTGCATTAAAAAACTTATTTGGTAGCACCCTTCGGGCTATAATTCTGAGATATAAGTACTTTCACAAGATTTTTATTTTAGATTAGTAAGGTTTATTAGCGCAAAACAATAATAAGGTTAATCAGGTGAAAGACTGGTGGGTCAACCTCTTAAGGGTTTTGTGAAGATCCTATCCTTGCTTGTTATCGTCGTCTTCATTGCTTCCATGGCAACTCCTATGGCATTTGCAAAGTCTACAAACACTAGCACAAAGTATTATGGTCCTTCATTAAATGGCAAGCAGCTCGGCTATTTGCCAGGCAACTACCCCATAACATTTTCAGTATTTCTGTTGCCAAGGAACTATAACTACCTCATGTTTGTAGCCCAGCAAGTGGCCAACAAACAGATGAAACCGTTGAGTAGGAGCCAAGTATTAAAAATGTTTGCGCCGACCCAGCAACAATTTGATTCTATTGTAAACTACTTGGAGTCTATGGGATTTAGGGTTGTATACAAAAGCCCAGACAGGCTATCAGTAATGGTTCAAGGTACTGTAGGTCAAGTACAAAAGTTGTTTAAGGTAAGGATAGCCCTTTATAAAAACAGTAAAGGGAAGGTTTATTATGCCCCTGCAGGAAGACCTGTTATACCTTCTCAGCTCTCTAGCACTTTAATATTTGGCTTAACAAATATTACATCATTTAGGGCGCCACACATCGTAAGTGGTATCATAAAGGATAAGTATTTTGGTTTAAGCCATACAAAAGGGTATAAGTTACTTAAGAAGCTCTCACCTAAATTTGGCAACAAGCAATATGCAAGCGCAGCTCTTTACTATACTCCAGCGGACTTTGAGGGGGCTTATAATGTTACAAACCTCATGGAGTATAGCAAAGGGACTTCAATAGCTATAATTGATGCATATGGTGACCCATTAATCTATCAAGATGTGGCCTTTTTTGATGAACTATTTGGTCTTCCCATGGCAAACCTAACTTTAATACCTATAGGTCCCTACCATCCAAGCCTCGGAATGTATACTGGTTGGGACGTTGAAACAGCGTTAGATGTTGAAGCTGCACAGTCGATGGCACCCTATGCGCACATCTATTTATTAATAGCATCAAATGCAGGTGACGCATTATTTGAAGCTATTGACTATGTTGTTAGTACTAAGCTCGCCAATACAGTATCTATGAGCTGGGGTGAACCAGAAAACTTAATGGCATTAACAGGTTTCTATACCTCAAACCCCATGTATGTATCTTACGGATATGCGCTTGGATATGCATATGCTGACTATTATTTTGCATTAGGTAGCGCGGAGGGCATAAGTTTCTTCTCTTCTAGCGGGGACGAGGGAGCCTATGATTATACTCCATTACTCTATGGCGCCGTTTCATTCCCGCCTAGCTCACCATTCGTAACGGGTGTGGGAGGCACGACGCTATTCGTTAACGTTACCTCTGGTCAATTGGCATACTTGAATTCTATAGCAACATATGGCTACGAAAATGCATGGTCAGTAAGTCCACTATATGGAGTGGAAGTCGCCTCTACTGGCGGCTATTCATCAATATTTCCTAAGCCTTGGTATCAATATGGGGTTGTTAGCGGTAACTATAGGGCAACACCAGATGTAGCGGCAGACGCAAATCCCTATACAGGTTTTGTGGAAGTCGTTGAAGGTACCCTAATGGTTATAGGTGGGACAAGCCTTTCCTCGCCTCTTTGGGCTGGAATGACTGCTGATATAGACGGTTACCTTAACACGAGCCTTGGGTTACTTAACCCAATTCTATATTCAATATATAAGAACCAAACGCTCTATTCAAAGGCGTTCCATGAGATAACATTCGGTTATAATGGCTATTACTATGCTAAGAAAGGATATAACTTAGTAACAGGATTAGGAAGCCCGAACGTGGGCTTCTTGGCCGATGCAATAAAGGATGTATTATCATCTAAGCACCTTGAAATATCTGTTATGACTGCAGAGCCGAATTCCACATATCCATGGTATAACTATAACACGACCTTTTCAATAATCTCGCGTATAACATATCAAAACGGTACTACAGTAAAGGCTGGCAATTTCTCCGCTTATATCTATACGACAAGTGGACTATTAGATGTAGTGCCCCTAACATTCAATGGTACATATTGGGTAGGGAGCTATCACATTAAAACAAACAATCCTCCAAATACCTGGACTATATTGGTTAAAGGCTCTTCTCAAGGAATTAAAGGGGTTGGTGCAACTGATATAGACGTAGGGGTTGGATTAGCCATCATATCTCCGCCTACGCCAATGCCTTATCCCTATGGCTCTTCCTTACCGTTAAACTACCCATTCCCTGTTTACGTGTATGCTACGTTACCTAATGGAAAGCCTGCCTCTAACCTAACCCTAACGGCTTATCTAATACATCACAATAAGGTTTACTATGCCACGCAATTACAGGAAAGAGGTAATGGAACCTATATCGGATACATGGAGTTGCCGTATCCAGCTCCCCAAGGAGCCTATATATTGCTGGTAAACTCTACAGTGGGTAGCGTCTATTCCTATGAATATTTCGGCCAGTCAATAATCAGCGCATTTGTATTGACGCCTGTAAACGATGGGTTGCCGAGTGCTTCTCCTGGAGAAAGTGTTATACTCATGGCGCAAGTCATTAATCCTACAGGATACGGGATGTATACAAGTAGTATAGTTGCAAACATCTACAACTCTTCTAAGCAACTAGTAGCACAAGTGCCGTTAATGCCGACTGCTTCTGGAATTCAAGTAGGCTTCTATACGATACCAAGTAACATGAAACCAGGATTTTACAACGTTGTATTCGTTTCTTACGATGATAGTGAACTTGGTCCTCTATATGGATACTATAACCAATCCTTTTATGTAGCACCTTCTAGCCTATATTCAATGGTTAGATCGATTCATATAGCATATGAAGGGCAAAATATCATAGTCACAGCAAACATAACATATCCAAACGGGACTGAGGTAAAATATGGTATGTTTGTGGCAACGTTAATTCCTGATCAGCAATACTCGAACTTATTGCTTATGAGCTTCACAATAGGGATACCTCTGCAATACGTTCCATCGATGAATGAGTGGATGGGCATATTATCATTGCCTTCACTAAATAATCCAGGTTTCTTCACAGGTGAAAGCGTTAGCCAGCTTTCAGGTCCTTGGTCAATAACGATCTCTGGAGAGAGCGCTAATGGATATGATGTGATATCAATGCCATATAACGTTTATGTCCAGCCCTATACATACATAGGCCCTGCAAAGATATCACAAGAGACCTTGCAAACGCTACCAATGGGTACGGTCTTTGGGAACAGCATTGTAGGAATATACTCAGAGAATTTGGTAGTGACTAATGCCAACATAACAATAGAAAATAGCGAAATAAGTAACCTAACAATAGAAAATTCCAATGTAACTATTCTTAACTCTGAGGTTGGAACGATAACTTCCTATAACTCTAATATAAATGTAATGAATTCTAAGGTAGGTCCAAGCCTCGTCGGCATTACACTAATAAATTCAAGTGCTAACATTGCAAACACGCTCTTCCAGAGCGTGAAGTATGCTTTCCATCAGGTCAATAGCGTAGTGCAAATAAGTGGGCTAAGTGAATATAATGTTTCCAAGCTTTCCTTAACTACTCCTCCAAAGCTAATCTCTGTATCTCCATCAACTATAACTAAGCCTATTAATTATATAACGGTGAGCATAGAAGGATCTGGCTTGAAGCCAGTTAGGGTTCTGGTAGATAACGCGCCTGTTACCTTCACATATACCTCTTCTAAGTCAATGCTTTATGTAAAAATACCATTCAATTCTACTAGTTTACCTGACGGCGCATATACAATAACAGTTGAAGTGAGTAATGGCCTAACCTATTATATAAAGGCACAAGTATTTAACACCTATCACATAGAATACCAGAGTAGTGTAATAGCAGCTAACAAGAAATTAGCAACTCAAAACATACAGAACATTTATAATAAAATAGAAAGCCAGTTGCTTTCAAACGTCACGATGCTAAACAATAAAATAAGCAAGCTTTCTGGAACTTTATCGATGGAATATGCTGCAGTAAAGAGGTCTATATCTACAGTCAACTCAACCCTCTCAAGTAGCATATCAACCCTCTCAGGCAAGATATCTTCACTAAGCTCCACACTATCAAGCGACGTAAAGGCTTTGAACGGCAAGATATCTACAGTCAACTCAACCCTCTCAAGTAGCATATCAACCCTCTCAGGCAAGATATCTTCACTAAGCTCCACACTATCAAGCGACGTAAAGGCTTTGAACGGCAAGATATCTACAGTCAACTCAACCCTCTCAAGTAGCATATCAACAGTTAACTCAACTGCTATTAAGGCAAAATCAGTAGGTGATACATCCTTGCCGCTTGGGATTTCAGGCACCATACTTGGTATAATAGGCATAATAATTGCTGCTATAGCCATTGGACTTTTAAGAAGAAGGGTAAAATAAACTAGGTTTTTTAAATCATTTTTATCTCTTTTTTAGCATTGAAGAAGGATGCATATGCACAAGCGTCTCATCAAATTTAAGAGATTTATTAAGCACAATGCAAGGGCGATTGAACCTCTAATTTTTATTGCGCTATTTGTAATCCTCCTTTTAATCAGCTTTACTATACCTATAGGTATCTCTAAAAGCGTTGGTCTTAATGATAACGGAACAATTATAGTAAAATCAAAAGAGATCAGGTATGGATATTCAACAAAGGGGGTTTATGGTATGTTTAACTATTATAATGGTACCTTCTATTCTTCGCCAATCGGATTAGCTGGCTTTAGCATACAGCTAAATGGCGATGTAAACGTATCCCTTAATACAACTTTATGGATCCAAGACATAGCTAGGGTTAAAAAGACTGGAAAAATATATTCAATAATTTTTTTAGATAACATATGGAACGTGACACGAAATAGCACGCTCCTTCACTCTGTAATTGGACATGGAAAAATTTATGGCAGGTTTTATGCATATAGAGACAAAAGGGTTTACACAACCCTTTCCCCCTTTAACGTAAGCGAGATGGTCCTTATAGCTTCATTAAATAATAAGCCAGTTATTAATTTTTATTTTTCTTTTCAAAACAAGACGTATGATACCGGATGGATATGTTTTGACTCTGTAATGGTAAGGATAGATTCAAGGAATCCAAGCTTTATAGTTGGAGCTATGGGAGGCTTTGCACCTCTTGCTTCGAACTCTTTGTTGGGATCATTCGTATTGCAGTTTGTTGTATGCGGATACTCATCAAAAAGTCAGCTCTACGTTAAATCTTGGAATTCATCCATGGCCCTGTTCTATAGATATAACGGATCTTGGTACTACGTGCCCGAAGCTTTTCAAGTATCGCCCACTTTATTTGCTGGCGGAGTGACTTCAGAGTCGGTCAACCCTTATTACGGCATAGAAGAGTCTTACCAGAATGGAATAGTTTTTCAAAGAGAAGGAAAAATTAACGATACGGAGCTTTGGATCCCTAAGTTGCTTATTGTAAAGGAAAAAGGAAGCTATTTGCTAGACCCCATACCGCGTTATTCCCTTTGGAAAATTACCGTAAATAATAAGACCCTACCAGAGCATTTCTATTATATTCATTTAAAAAACAACACTAATGTAACGGCAACCCTATATGCAGGAAATAGAGAGGTCTTGAAGTTATCCTACTTGTTGCAAAGGGAACATACTTCTATTAAGCTTCATTTTAATGTATGCAGATATCTCTATGCCACTATTATAATAGCTATCCTACTGGTTATATCATTATTATTAGCAAGAAAGGCAAAGGGATAGCATTTTCCCTTGCTGTGCTATAGCTTGGAAACCTAATAAAGTAAACTCATAGTGGGAATTTAAGCTACATTTTAAAGCATTACTAAAGTATACCTTATCTTTTCTTATTTAGGAATTGCTAGAATATCACCATATATTTATTTACATTTCAATTAACTTTTATAGCAAATTATCCCTGTATTACCTTAACAAATTCAGAGCTCAATAAATAATTGGGGATATTATTGCCTCTTCGACCTAATAAACCGGAATTACTAGGTATTGTGAAGCATAAGGTAATGCAGTACGTTTTAGTTGAGATACTTAATAAAAACTTGAAGGTAAGGTTAAATGATAGGGTTCTAGACAAGAACTTTAGGTATATCGGTAAGGTTTCTGATATAATAGGAAATGTTGAAAAACCATATGCTTTGATAAAGCCTAGGGATGCCGTAAACGTTAATGACCAAGTTTTTGTAATAATGGGAAGGAAAAGGAGGCGAACCCGATGAACATTAATCGTAAATGCCCATACTGTGGCAATCCTTTCCTAATTCATACATATGATGGTAAGATAGTATGCCCTAAGTGTGGTAGGATAGTGGCTGAAAATTTGATAATTGAGAAGCCGGAGTGGAGATCCTTTAATGAAAAGGGTATGCAGAGCACGAAGGGACTGGAGAGGGGCACTGAGACCGTTAATATATTAAGGCATGATAATGGAATAGGTAACCTAAGCTTTAACGCTCCCAGGATAAAAAGCTATAGGAGGAATAAGAGGTTTCTAAGAATTAAAAGCATGAGGCATGCAATAAACAGGGAGGAGAGACCTCAAATACAATTATTTACTATGGCAAATAGGGCCTCAAGCATCTTCGACTTACCTAGGGCCGCAAGGGCTACCCTTGCTGAGATGTTGCACAAATACATCGAAAAGAGTAACGGATCTGTTGGGAAGGATAAAAGTGCTGTTGTTGCTGCGGCGCTTTCAAAGGTTGTTGAAATATATAACCTCAACATATCGCAATCAGAGATAGAGGAATTCTTTGGTATAGATAACAATAAAATATGGGTTGGTAAAAAGAGGCTAAACGACCTTGGTATACTAGATGCGTATAAGAAAATGACTTTACTCAGAGGATCATATTCTACAGGGAAAGATAGGCAATTAGAAAGGGTCTTATCATATATAAACAGGATAGTTTATGACTTAGGATTATCTGACTTTATCATAGAACAATCAATAGCGTTCATAAGGGAATCTACTACAATAAACAAAACGCTTTATGGAAAAAGACCGGAGGCAATAGCAGCAGCAGCTGTCTATCTCATTGCAAGGCTGAACAATAGGGAAATCAGCCAAAAAGACGTTGCAAAGTCGGTTGGAATAAAGGAGTCGACAGTGAGGAAGCTCTATAAATTCCTAATAACCAACATGGCAATAATTGTAAGCGTATGATCCAGCGGTGCTCCCTTTGAGCATTGCATTAAATATTGCATTAATTATAGCAACAATAGTGGCTTTATTTACCATCTATATATATGTAGATGTGGAAAGGTATATCAAAGGTAAAAGAGCTAAGTTGCCTAGTTTTTTAAAAAGCGCCTACCTAAGCATGATAGAACGAAAGGTTGAAAATGGAGAAGCTAACTTTTCTAGCTACGCAAATATTATCCTTCAAAACGATGTAGACCGCCTTAGGATAAGCAGAATCCTAAGGAAGATAAGGTCATGTCCTAGGGATTCTGAACAACTTTCGGAACTGCTCATAAAGTTGGGCTTATATGAAGATGTGGTTTTGCTCTCTTCAAAGGGGTGTTCAGTCCCCTCATCATCGCTAATGGAAGCTAGGAAATCCTTATTAGCATTAGGCTTGAAGAAATGGGAAAACAAGGCCAGTAGTCTGCTTGGACTGAAGCCAATATTGGGAGAGAAAGCTAGCTGCATTTCCTTGTATTGTTCAAGTAATAAGATAGAAGCATATTTAAATGATAGCGATATAAACATCACAATTCCTCCAAAGGGGTCTGAATGGAGGCTTTCGGATAGGTTTGAACTGCTAGACTCATTAATCTACAACTTAAAACCAAGCCTTGTACTCTTTTGGGGGAGTTGTGATATAAAGGGTTTTAGCGTTGTCAATGTAAAGGATTTATATACGATAGCGTTTCCTGACTCGCACCCCACAATACCATCTGCATATTATCACTTAAGCATACCATCAAACATACCGATCTCTAAAGGGGTTTATAAGATAGCAACTACATCAAAGAGAATTTTGGAGAACCTTGATATAGATTGGGGGAAGATGCCAGAAGGCTTGATGGGCATAGAGAGGCTTGAAGCAGAAGAAACGATTGTAGTGGACAACGATAAGGTAGTTATAACTGATAAGCCAAGGTTAATGAATCCTTTGTGGAAGCCTTATACTATAAGGGATCAACCACTAGCCGGGGCTGGATGGGACTACGCGGCTAAGGCCTCTTTAAAGGCATTGAAAGCAAGGAATGGCGATTACTCAAAGGCTGCATATATAAAGAGGGGCAATCAACTAGATAAATCATTACCTTACATAATTTCTACTAGTATAATACCTAACAGATCTCCATTAAGAGAAGGATTCCAAGTCGAGCCATGGGATTTAGATTGCGTAAGTGAAATAGGAGAAGCACAACTTGATTGCATAGGAAACTCAGAGGATTGTCTATTGATGCATGGTATGACTTCCTGGGAGAAGCATTTGCGTGAACTCGGAGCATCTATTTCATGTAAGCCTGACTTGATAGGAAATGATGTCAGGGGTGTTTTGATTAATGATAGCTTAAATTCAAATGGAAAAAGGTTTAAGACAAATTCGCAAATACACAAAAATGTTTCAGAAAAGTTCGGAATAGAGGGAGTTGAAAAGGCTAAAATTAAAGTCATATCATATTCCGGTAAATTAAGAGATCCATTTAGCATCTCTAAGGCCTCGCTGAAACTGTTACCAAATGAAGGTAGGAGGTTAATTATAGCTCCAAACGAAGCCCTAGCAAAGATGATATCCGATCACACAGGGGCTATGCTCCTTGGAGATAATGAGAAAAATGAGCTTTGGTTTTCGCTAAATACGATAGGCGTTTTATCTTGGGAAAATAACCTGCTTTACCCAGAAATTGCTTCCTTGGCCGATAGCGTAATTCTGGTGTTTCCAGAAAGGATAGCAAACCGTTCAGAATACGTAAGAAATATGGAAAAAAGGTACGATTTTTACCTTGGAAGGACTATAGAGCTTTCATCAAAATATGGAAGAAAGGTGATTTCTAGAGCTTTATCTATGCGTAGCGACCTAGAAGAGGTAGAACTTGTGGATCCAAAAAAGGAGGTTGACATACAGGAAAAGGATATTGACTATAGGTTGCTTATGAATGAAGTCAAGAAGACCTTCCATGAACTTTGGAAGGGAAAGCCAAAATCCCATCAGGAAACAAGCATTTCATTGTTATTGAAAATGGTAAGCAGTGGAAAGCCAACTATAGAGTTTGCAATCATACCAACAGGTGCTGGTAAAAGCGCCATATATCAGGTCTCTTCGAGGGTTTTAGCAGACTCTGGATTCGGCGGAGCTTCAATAATTGTATCTCCTCTGAAAGCCTTAATCCACAATCAAGTAGACAACGCAAGGCTTAAGGGCTTTGTAGCATCGTATATAGATTCAAGCGTGCCCCTTGGTGCAAAAGAAGATGCATTAAAGAGCGCCCTCTCCGGCTTCTTGGACTTCATCTATGTGACTCCTGAGAGGTTTACATCTAACATGATAGATGAAATGTTTGAAAATGGCTCTCCATCGCTTTTAGTTTTAGATGAGGCACACACCCTCTCTAAATGGGGTTTCAGTTTTAGGCCAAGTTATTTGTATATGGCCACTAGGTTGCAAAGCTTAAGGGATAATGGTTTCCCTCCAGTAATAGCCTTAACCGCTACAGCCCCTCGCGATGTGATAGATGATGTTATAGAGAGCCTTGGATATAGGCCAGAAAGCACTGAGTTTCACAAGATTTCTTTGAATACCGATGAAACTATATCTATCGAATATAACGGAAATCCGGTCGTGTTGGTTGCACCCCCAATAAGGGATGAGTTGAAGTTTGATGTTATACCTGTTGGTTCAAGTGATGACAGGCTTAAGAAGCTTATAGATGAAATAAATGCTTCAATTGCTTGGTCAAAGGAGATTAGTGAAAAATGGCTTGGCCTAGTCTTTGTACCTTATGTAGAAAGCAAGAGTTCCTGGTGGTTTAATGCAGAAGACCTCTCAAAATGGATCGAGAAGAAAATAAACAAGAGAATTTATTTTTATCACGGCAAACTAGGGGATCATAAAAGAAGGGAAGTAGAGAAGGCGCTTACAAAGGCAAAGCATGATGTAGCGGTAGTAACAAAGGCTTTTGGAATGGGCATCGACATACCGAACATAAGGTTCATCATACATACAATGCCAAGTGAAAGCATCGAAGATTTCTATCAGGAATCCGGAAGGGCTGGAAGGGATGGGAAGGGGGCAAAAATAATTACCTTCTACAACCCAAGCGATATAGACAAGAGGAAGTTTCTTGTAAGAAAGTCTAAAATAAGGGCAAGCGAAACGCTCAGCGTTTATAACAAAATAATGGCATATAGATCATTCCTTGTACAATCAGTAGGAAGGGCTGATCTAATTCCAATACCATTAAAGGTATTTAACAAAGATGAATGGATAGGCGTTAAATATTTAGACGTTTTAAGGAACTCTGGCCTCTTAGACTATTCATTAATTAAAGGGCCTGTGAAGGCCTATTCTGCAAGTAGAAAGGAGATAGAAGCGATAGCTGGGTGGTGTGTCCAGTTAGAAAAAGGGATTTGCCTCTCTAGGCATGGCTTGGAGAAAGTTGATAGGGCTTTAAACCCAATAGATGTTTCAACGGAATTGTGCATCAACGATAAAGGTAAGTTTGAGGCAACGATAGCCTTAGGCAAGATTAAAAATAAATGCAATAGTTCTATCGTAGATTCATATGAGGGATTAATAGCCCTTATTTCTCCCGTTAATAATAAGAAGCAAGGCAACTATTTAGATTACAACGTTTTTAATGAGGTATTGAGGTTTTCAAACAGGGAAGCACAAAAGATTGATGAAATGAAAAAGATTATGGAAGAGGCAGTAGCCATAAGAACTAGGGGAGGACCAAGCAGCGTTGATAATTTAATTAAAAAAAGAATAGAGGAGTACTTAACTAGGCCTACAGGAAAATACAGGGTGATGAAGAAAATCGATATGGGTACAATAAACGAGTGCACACCCTTACGAGACTGTGCAAATAGAATAGCAAGTAACATATTAAATATTGAAAATAACTTTGGCAAGGAAAATGTAACTATAGCTGTAAACTCCCAAGCAGGTTTACATACTATAGAAGAAGAATATAGGAAGCTTACAGGTGTTACTCCAAACCTCTCTACAGATGCTTATAGGAAAATATTATCATATATAAGAAAGGGTACACCGGAAAAGGTAATGGATTTAGGCTACACAATAATAATAGCGAAGAAGAACAACAAAACCCCGATGCTTATAGAC